>JANNHO010000001.1:0-2376 GCA_031404435.1 Acidimicrobiaceae bacterium
CACGACTGTTTCCTTTGCATTTCCCGACTCTTCTGCTCACCGGGCAGGCCACCGGTCACGCGGGACCCCTCGGCGATGTTGGCTGGTCGTTTGTCTGGGCGGCAGGCCTGTCGACTGTTGCCATCGTCCGTCTCGTCAGCACAACCAGGCTGGCACCCGCACCGCGCGCCTCGACAGCCAAGTCGCCCAGCGGGCCGACGCCGACGGAAGTGGTGCAACCGGCTTCGTCATTCGTCCCGCCGGTCGACCCTGTGACGGTTCAGTCCGTGGAGGGTACCCGAACGGTCCCGGCCAGACGACGCTTTCCGATCTGGGTACGACCGACTGCCGTGTTGCGTTCGGGGCTGCGCGAACACCGCCGCAACCGGGTCCTTTGGGCGCTGCTGGTCGTCGTCCCCACCATCTTCAACGGCATGGCCATCAGCGTGACTCTCGATGTGCCCGGGCCCATTGCGCTCGTCGAGGACGGCCGGCATTTCACAGCGTTCCTGTCAGAGCGTCGCATTCACGCGGCCACCATGGTGCCGGTGACGTCGGCGTTCCTGGCCGGTCTGACAGGCTTGTTCGTCGTGACCGGCTCTGCTGGCGGAGACCGGCGGCTGGTACTGGCCGGATTTCGGCCTCGCGAGGTGCTCGCCGGCCGCCTCGGTGTCGTCGCAGGGGCGACCGTGCTCACCACCGCCGTCGCAGCCACCATGTCCGGCGCGTGGTACCCGCCTCGTCAATGGGTTGTGTTCGCCGCCGCCAACCTGCTCATCGCGCTCACCTACGCCGTGCTCGGCGTCCTCATCGGCCCGCTCACTGGCCGTATCGGCGGTCTGTACCTGATGCTGCTGCTCGCATTCATTGACGTCGGACTCGGTCAGAACGTGATGTTGCCATCTGGTCCTCCTGCATGGGGTGCATTCATGCCGGCACGCGGGGCCTCTCGGGTAATGCTCGACGGAGCCTTCACCGAACACTTCGACCAGCTGCGGTTTCTGTTCCTCGGCCTCGCATGGTTGGTCGCGCTGACCGCCGCAACCGGCGAAGTCTTCCGGCGCCGGACCGCAACGAGACACGGGTGACGAGGGTGTAAATCGGTCACTTTGCTCGAGGCGCACTCCTCAACCAAGCGAAATCATCTGTATGGAGAGGGGACAGCAGCCGTGGAGACTGGAACGGTTCAATGAAGCGTCTCGATCGGCTGCTTTGCTCCGCCGTCGAACGTGCGCTCGAGTCGAAACTCGGCTGCACCTGGCGCGACTATCGGTGTGGCCGTCACGGGCCATGTCGTGGGTCTAAGCGGCTTCGTGCGCTGAGGCTGATCGCGCATCGGCCGTCGACTCCGCTCGGGTCGCGGCGTCGTCACAATCCTCGGCGCGCGGCGACAGAGCACTCGTTGGTGTTCGCAGTGAAGACAGTCAAGGGCGTCACGTGGGTGAGCGACGAGATCGTCGGGCTCGATTGCGTCCTTCGGCCAATCGGCTCAAAGTCGCGTTCCCGTTCTGCCGTGTGGCGGCGCACGGAGTGTGGCGGCGGTGAGGGGGCAGCTGGGTGACGAACGTTCCCGCATCTCCACCGAAGGGTGGGGGAGCGCAACCCACTGCGACGTGGGCGGCACGGGCAACTCGAGCGCAACCATCTGCACTTCGAATTCCACCCGGCGGCGGAGCAGCCGTGAACCCAACTGCGACGATTCGCCAGCACTGCTAGCCCCTGACGACCTTGCAGACGCTCGCTGAGCAGCAGCTGCTCGCGAGCAGTCAACACATCTCGCCACGGCGCGAACTGCGCCGCCGTCCGCGCCCGCTACGAACTGACCCGCCAGAGCAGCGGTCAGAACCGGCAAGCTGCGGCGCGCACGATTGAGACAGCGCAAGCTGGAGATCTGATGCAGCACCCCGGCCACATCATGGTCTGGCTCGGTGTTGACCGCGCCGTCTTGCAATCGCCGAAACCCGGCTGGACCGTCGAGTCGTGCTCTACAAGAAGGGCGGTATCGTCCGGGTCGGTGATCCGGCGGGTTGAGGCCTGGCACGGCGGACAACCCTCGTCCGGATAAGCCAGTGGCATGTCCGTCGACCGATTACGACAACGTGTAGTATTGAATCATGCTTGTCGGTCGAGGTGACGGTGTCCTTGGTGGCAATCAGTTGGAGCGACGTCGTGATTGGCTAAGACGCCTTGCCCGTTCCGCCCTTCCAGTGGTCGCGATTCTGTTACTCGCCAGTGCTTGCGTCAATGATCCCGACGCCGATGCAGCAGGGCTCGCACCGGCGACCACGCTCGCACCGGCGACCACGCTCGCACCGGCGACCACGCTCGCACCGGCGACCACGCTCGCACCGGCGACCACGCTCGCACCGGCGACCACGCTCGCACCGGCGACCGCGC
>JANNHO010000002.1:0-4895 GCA_031404435.1 Acidimicrobiaceae bacterium
CCTGCACCACCGAGCGGAGCTCTGGCGACAACCGCTGGAGCGCTGAACCCAGATCGCCATGCTCCACCGCAACAAGCAGCTCGTCCTCCGCCGACACCACGTTGCTCGAGCGCTGCGCACCAAGACGTTCGAGCAACGACCGTCGCGGGCGCACGGCGTTCAGCAGTTTGCGAATGCCAATACCCCAGATCCAGGCGGCCACGGGTCCGTCGCCGCGGTAGTTGCAGGCGTTGCTCCACACCGCAACGAACGTGTCCTGCACCGCTTCTTCCACCACGCTGCGGTCTGAGCAGCGATAGGAGAGCCTCACGGCGAGCCACGGCTCATGGCGCAGATACAGGTCGCGCAGCGCTCCTCGGTCGCCGTCGACGATCGACGCCACGAGCTCGGCGTCGCTGCGCCCGTCGTGCACGTCTCGATGGGTCATACCCAACTGTGTCACTCACACGGCTGTCCGGTTCACAGGTTCACGGTGCCGGTCGGCTGACTACTTGAAGTGCGGGAGGAACATCGCAGTTTCCTCGCCGAGGTTGTTCGGCATGGCGTAACCGGTCTGATCAGTGATCGCAGCCCAGTTGTCGCGAACCGATTCAGCGCTCAGATCGGCATCGAAGAAGCCTTGGGTCTCGCCGATGAACACGTGGGCGACGCGCCCACCGCCGACCGAAAACGTCTGCCCGGTGACGGGGCAGTCCTCGTGAGCGAGGTAGGTGACCAGCGGTGAGATCAGCGCCGGGTCGAGCTTGTCGCCGAGGCGGCCGAGGATGCCCTCGGTCATCCGCGTCAGGGCCAGCGGGGCGATCGCGTTGGCCTTGATGTTGTGCTTCGCGCCTTCCACGGCGAGCACGCGGGTGAGTCCGACCAGGCCCATCTTGGCGGCGCCATAGTTGGCTTGGCCGAAGTTTCCGAACACCCCGGCGGCCGACGAGGTCGAGATGACCCGGCCGTACTTCTGTTCGCGCATGTGCACCCACGCAGGGCGGGTGACGTGAAACGCTCCCTTCAGGTGAACGTCGAACACCGCGTTCATCAACTCGGGCTCCATGTTGTGGAACGCCTTGTCCCGCAAGATTCCAGCGTTGTTGATGACGATGTCGACCCGGCCGTACGCATCGATCGCCGCCTGCACGATCTCCTCGCCGCCTTCGGGGGTGGCGACGCTCGCGGTGTTGGCGACAGCCTCGCCGCCGGCAGCCTTGATCTCCTCGACCATCCGCTCGGCAGCGCCCTTGTCGCTGCCGGTACCGTCGACCGCGCCGCCGAGATCGTTCACCACGATCAGTGCCCCGCGTGATGCCAGCAGCAGCGCATGCTGGCGGCCGAGCCCACCTCCTGCGCCGGTGATGATCGCTACTTTGCCGTCGAAACCAAGATCAGTCATAGCGGTCGAAGCTATCTCGCCCCCGGCGCATGAAGTCAGTCGACGATCAGTCGTTTGCGTGGAGTTGGGCGTTGAGGCCGTCCCACTTCGCCGAGCGGGGGAGAGCTTCGACGGCGCCGGACTGGCTGTTACGGCGGTACAGCAGGCCACCCGCGCCGCTGAGCGTGCGGGCCTTCACCACCTCGATGCCGCCCGGACCGTGCACCGCGACGAGCGTTCCGGCGGTGACGTACAGCCCGGCTTCGACGATGCACTCGTCGCCGAGGCTGATCCCGATGCCAGCTTCCGCTCCAAGCAGGCAACGCTCGCCGATGGTGACCTGTTGCGTTCCGCCACCCGACAGCGTGCCCATGATCGAGGCGCCGCCGCCGATGTCGCTGCCATCACCGACGATGACGCCCTGAGAGATGCGCCCTTCGACCATCGAGCTGCCGAGGGTGCCTGCGTTGAAGTTGACGAAGCCCTCGTGCATCACCGTCGTGCCCGGCGCCAGATGGGCGCCGAGGCGGACCCGGCTGGCGTCGGCGATGCGCACACCGGAGGGCACCACGTAGTCGGTCATCCGCGGGAACTTGTCGACACCGTTCACGGTCAATGCGCCGCCGTCGCGGCGCACCCGCCAGCGCAACTCATCGAGACCCTCGACCGGGGCCGGACCGAGATTGGTCCAGGCGACGTTGGCGAGGTGGCCGAACACGCCGTCGAGGTTGATCGCGCGGGGCCGCAGCAGTCGGTGCGACAGCAGGTGCAGGCGCAGGTAGGCATCGCTTGCGGAAGCGGGAGCGTCGGCCGTGTCGATCTCGATCGCCACGGCGCGTACCTCGACGCGGCGAACCTCGTCATGACGTGCCGCCGACTGGTAGTCGGCGGGCAGACCGCCGTTGGGTGGCGAGCCGAGACCGAGCTCGCGGAACCACGTGTCGAGCACGTTGCCGTCCCCGGTCGGCGTTGTGGTGATCGTGGCGAGACCGTGGCCCCATGCGGTTGTCATCAGCCGAACACCTCTGGTCGTAGCGTGGGGAACAGGATCACTTCTTTGATCGAGGTGACGCCGGCGATCAGCATCGCCACCCGGTCCATGCCCACCCCGAGCCCGCCCGTCGGGGGCATGCCGTACTCGAGCGCGCGGAGGTAGTCGTGATCGATCGCGGTGGCGGCCTCGTCGTCGCCGAGTTCCTTGGCGACCTGCTCGTCGTGCAAGCGCGATTCCTGCTCGACGGGGTCGTTCAGCTCGCTGTAGCCGTTGGCGATCTCACGGCCGCCGATGAACAGCTCGAAGCGTTCGGTGAGGAACGGATCGGTGCGGTCGGTGCGCGCCAGCGGTGAGATCTCGACAGGGTGCCCCGTGACGAAGGTGGGCACGATCAGCAGATGCTCGGCAGTGGCTTCGAACAGCTCCTCGATGATCTTGCCCGCTCCCCACCGCGGGGCACACGACACCCCGTGCTCGGTGGCCAACTCGCGCAACTGCTCGACCGGCTGGGACGGGTGGACCTCGACGCCGATCGCATCGCGGACCAGATCGATCATCCGCGCCCGCCGCCACGGTTGGGCGAGATCGACGGTTTCGGATACCTCGCCGGCATGCACGGTGACGACCGAGGTGCCGGTGGCATCGACGGCAGCGGCGGTGATCAACGCTTCGGTGATCTCGATCATCTCGGTGTAATCACCGAACGCCTGATACAGCTCCATCATCGTGAACTCGGGGTTGTGGCGGGTGCTGATGCCCTCGTTGCGGAAGATACGGCCGATCTCGAAGACGCGCTCCATCCCGCCGACGATCAACCGCTTCAGGTGCAGTTCGAGCGCGATACGCAGGTACAGCTGCATGTCGAGGGTGTTGTGGTGGGTGACGAACGGGCGGGCGTGGGCCCCGCCGGCCTCCACGTGCAGCACCGGGGTCTCCACCTCGATGAAACCGCGCCCGTGCAAGGTGCGGCGGAAGCTGGAGATCACCTCGTGGCGCACCTGGAACGCGCGGCGGGCATCCTCGTTGACGATCAGGTCGACGTACCGCTGACGGAAACGGGTGTCGGTGTCGGTCAGGCCGTGCCACTTGTTCGGCAGCGGGCGCACCGCCTTCGACAGCAACTCGAAGCGATCGACCTTGACGCTCAGCTCGCCCTTGCGAGTGGTCATCACCGTGCCGGACACGCCCAGCCAGTCACCGAGATCGAGCCGGGTGAACTCGGCGAACGCCTCGTCGCCGAGGACCGCTTTGGAAACGAACAACTGGATCTCGCCGGTGCGGTCGCGCATGGTGGCAAACACCAGCTTGCCGGAGTCGCGGATCAGCATCGCCCGCCCGGCGAGCGCGACCCGGTGCTCGGTCTCGGTCCCCGGATCGAGATGGCCATGGAGCTCGCGGACCTCGGCCAGGGTGTGGGTGCGATCGAAGCGGTACGGGTACGGGTTGGTGCCGGCCTCACGCAGATGGTCGAGCTTGGCCAGCCGCTGCGCCCGTTCGGCGGCGAGGCCGCTGCCGGTCGGGTCGCTGGCGGCCGGGTCGGTGCCGGCCGGGTCGGTGCCGGCGGCGGAAACAGGCTGGTCGGGGGTATCGGGAGGCGGCGCAGTCACAGTCATCAGACGGTACCGGGTTTCGGGCCGCGGCCGGATGCGAATTGGCGACTGGTAGCTTGCACCCCCAATGACACGTCGACGAGCGCTCATCGCCGCGTGCTGTGCGAGCGCTGTGTTCAGCTCCGTTGCTGTGCCGTCGTCGGCCGCGCCGGAGCCTGTCGTCCCGGTTCCTGCCGCGCAGGTCGAGTTCGTCACCACATCGGCGCTGACCACGCGGCCGGCGACGCGGGTTGTCACTGCGGTCGACACGGTGTCGATCGGGCAGTCAGGGCCGATGACGGGGGCGCTGATCGACCGGGCCGAGCAGCTTGCTGCGGTCATGGGTGTCGCCAGTGCCCGCGGTCGGGCGTTCAACATCGGCCTGTCGAGTGTGCGTCGCGGTGGCGCGTACGTGCAGCAGGCGAGCGGGCCCGGCGGTGGCCAGTGGCAGTTCCCGATGGGCGTTACGGCATTGCCGGTTGATGCGATCGGGCGGGTCATGGGCTTCACCGTGTCGTCGGCCGTGGCCTCAGGCCAGGTGGTGATGAGCGCCACCACCGCCTCGTTGCGCGGAGCGCAGGCCGGCGATGTGGTTGATCTCGTCGACATCGGCGGCGGCATCGCGTCGTTCCCGATCGGCTACATCGCCCCCGACGCCGAAGTTGGCGGGGCCGAACTGGTGATGTCGCACGAACAGGCCGACGTGCTCGGCATCGACATCACCACACGGGTGTTGTTGTACGGGCAGTTCGCCCGCGAGCAGATGGATGCCCAGATCGCCGCCGCCGGCATGGTCGACGGCGTCGCCGTGCGCATCTTCCGTTCGTGGCAGCCACCGAACCCCGACTCGCTGCTGGGCGGGGGTCGACTGAAGACCCTGCTCGGCGAGTTCGACTACCGCGTCAACTCCAACCTCGGCCTGTCGCTCGACGACGACTGGGTGGCCACCAAC
>JANNHO010000003.1:0-1505 GCA_031404435.1 Acidimicrobiaceae bacterium
GCTCACCCGCACGGATCCGGACGCGCCGAAGCACAAGGGCATCTCGTATCTGCTGGTGCCGATGAATCAACCTGGGGTCGAGGTGCGCGGCATCACCCAGCCCGACGGCACCGCCGAGTTCTGCGAGGTGTTCTTCACCGATGCCCGTTGCCCGAAGGACAACGTCGTGGGCGGGGTCAACAACGGCTGGAAGGTCACCAACAGCACGCTCGCGTTCGAGCGCGGCATGAGCGCGACCACCGGCTACCGGCGCTTCGAAGAGGAGTTCAAGTTGATGGTCGCTGCGGCGCGCGACAACGGATCGATCGCCGATCCGCTGCTGCGCCAGGGACTTGCGCGCTACCACTCCAAGATCCAGCTCCTGCGGATCAACGGATTGCGTTCGTTGTCGGCCACGCTGTCGGGGACGAAGGACCCCGGTGCTGCCGCGCTCGGTGCGACGAACAAGATGTTCTGGACCGAGATGCATCAGGACGCGATGGAACTCGCGCTCGGCATCTTCGGTGCCGGCTCGATGCTGATCGACACCGGTCCCCCATCCGGATCGTGGCCCGGTGCCGCCCGCGACACCCGTCGCGAGGGGTACCCGGTGAGTCCGATGATGAGCTCGTTCTTCTTCAGCCGGAGCGAAACGATCTGGGGCGGTACCAGCCAGATCCAGCGCAACATCGTCGGCGAGCGAGTCCTCGGTCTGCCGAAGGAACCACAGACCGGTTCCTGAAGTGTGTTGTCGGTTGGATGGTACGGCGTGTCTGAAAACCGCTAGCGAACGGCGTTGTGACGCGGCACACTGGTGGCATGACGATCGGCTTGGAACGGAGCGCTCCATTCGTCGAGGTGCCGGGCTTCGGCCTGGGCAGCCTCGGTGACGACCAGTGCTACGGCGCAGTGCTCAGTCGCGACAGTCGCTTCGACGGATGGTTCGTGACCGCCGTGCACACCACCGGCATCTACTGTCGGCCCTCCTGCCCGGCCACCACGCCGAAGCGCCAGAACGTGTCGTTCTTCGCCACGTCGGCAACCGCACAACAGCGCGGGTTCCGGGCGTGCAAGCGGTGCCGCCCCGATGCGTCGCCGGGTTCGCCGGAGTGGAACGTGCGCGCCGACGCCGTGGGCCGGGCGATGCGCTTGATCGCCGATGGGGTTGTCGATCGTGACGGGGTCGGTGGACTCGCCGGCCGCCTCGGCTACAGCGAACGTCACGTCAACCGGATGCTGACCGACGAGCTCGGCGCTGGGCCGCTGGCGATCGCCAGAGCACAGCGCGCGCAAGTCGCCCGCGGCGATTCAGTGCGGACTACGCCTGGATGGGCAAGTACGGCGATACGGCGGAAGCGGCGTTCGCCAAGGTTCACGGAATCATCCTCGGCATCGCCAAGGCTGCCAAGTCTGGTGATCTGGGTGCCGTCGAGGCCGCTGACTTGGGCACCGTCACCAAATGGAAGATCGCGTTCCTATACCAGGACAGGGCGAAGCCGTCTGTGTTGCCGATCTACAAGCTGGAC
>JANNHO010000004.1:0-9714 GCA_031404435.1 Acidimicrobiaceae bacterium
ACAGCGTGATCAGGTAGCCGGAGATGACGAAGAACACCTCGACGCCGAGGAACCCGCCGTGCAGCCACGAATTGTTGGCGTGGTAGATCATCACGGCGACGACCGCAAGCGCGCGCAGGCCATCGAGGCCCGGCAGGTGCGGAACTCGGCTGATCTGCCCGGTGGGCGTGCGCGGTGGAGACCAGTCGGCCATCACGGCCAAGTATTCCAGTTACGTGACGAGAATCGTCGGCAGACCCGCTCAGGGCTGGTGCGCGAGACCGAGCGCCGAGCAGATCGAGCGGGTCGCGCCACTGCGGTTGAGCGTGTAGAAGTGCAGCCCGGGCGCGCCGGCTTCGAGCAGCCGGGCGCACAACTCGGTGGCGATCTCCACCCCGATCCGGGCTGCGTCGTCACCGTCGTCGCCGGCTTTACCGACCCGTTCGACCAGCCATGAGGGCACCTCGGCGCCCGACATGTGCGCCATGCGGCTCACCTGGGCGAGGTTGGTGACCGGCATGATCCCCGCCACCACGGGCTTCTCCACGCCGTGCGCGGCGAGGTCATCGACGAGCGCGAGGTAGTGGTCGATCTCGAAGAAGAACTGGGTGATCGCAAAGTCGGCTTGACGCAGCTTGGCGGCCAGATGATGTCGGTCCGAATCGCGATCAGGTGATCGGGGGTGGAGCTCTGGGTGGGCGGCCACCCCGATCGAGAACGCACCCGTGGCGCGGATGTCGTCGACCAGTTCGCTCGAGAAGCGGTAGTCGCTGTCGACCATCGGCACCCCATCGGCGGGTGGGTCGACCGGCGGGTCGCCGCCGAGGGCAAGGATGTTCTCCACGCCTTCGGCGCGGTAGTCGATGAGGATGTCGGCGATGTCAGCTCGGGTATGGCCCTGGCAGGTGAGGTGGGCCATCGGCGCGATGGGGGTCTGTCGGCGCACCCACGACACGAGGTCGGCGGTCTTGGTGCGGGTGCTGCCGCCGGCTCCGTAGGTGACGCTGACAAAGCTCGGTTCGAGGTGTTCGAGCTCAGCGATGGTGCGGCCCAGGCTGAGCCAGCCGGCGTCGTTCTTGGGGGGGAAGAACTCGAACGAGCAGGTGGTGCCGGCGGCGAGTAGATCAGCGATCCTGGCCATGACATTCAGCATGTCAGGGATCGTCGGCGTGCGGCGGTCAAGCTGTACGAAACACCAACGCTACGAAGGGCGACCATGTCGCAGGAACCCGGGTGGTTCAACGACCCGTACGGTCGATTCCAACAGCGGTACTGGAACGGAACCGCATGGACCGAACACGTCGCCACCAACGGCGTCGCCACAGCCGATCCGTTGGGAGCCTTGACGGTGATCCCCATCGTCACCCCGGCCAGCGCGTACACGACGCCCGTCGTGCCGGGGGCTGCCTCCGGAGTGCGCCGGTTCCTTGACCGACTCGGGCCAGATGCGCGCGCCCGACCCGAGCCACGCCTCTCATTTGCGCTCGCGGGGGCTGGGGGCGCGGTGGCAGCGGGCGGCGTGATCGCCGGAATCTTCGGCGAAAGCGACTCGCGGGGCCGGTTGCTTGCTGCCGCCATCGTCATCATCGGCGCCGCGCTCGCGGTCCGGTTGATCGTGAAGAACCAACCAGATCTCCACGCGTCTGGGGTGGGCGCTGGCGTGGTCGGCATCGGCGCCTTGGGAATCGCCATCGGCGGCGAGGACACGACAGCCGCATGGGGTGTGGCCGTCATGGCCGTGTTGTTCATCTCGGCATGGGTGCTGCCCGGCTTCCGTGGCCGACCGCTGATGTTGGGAATCGGGGCGCTCCTACTCGTGGCTGCCCTTGGCTCAGCGGTCTCGACCGAGAGCGGAGACCAAGACGGCAGCGGCGACCTTCTCGATGGGTTCTCCTCCGTCGGCAGCGAGCTCGGTACGTCGGCAGTGGCGATCCTGCTGGCTGCGGCCGCGCTACTGATCCTGGTGTGGTGGCTCGACCAGGCCGGCTACGCAGGCGTGGCCACGAGCCTGATCGTGCCTGCCCTACTGGCCAGTTTCGGGGGCGTCCTGGTGTCGGCCGTGGGCTTCGACAGCGCGGGCACTGCGGTGCTCGTACTCGCCGTTGGGCTCACTGTGTGCGTCGTTGGCAGCCACGGCGGCCGCCGCGCAACCACGTGGTGGGGGGCGCTGATGTCGAGCATCGGTGTAGTCAGCTTCATCTCCATCACGATGAAGCCGACTTCGGCTGGGGCGTACACGGCGATGCTGCTGCTCAGTGCTCTTCTGCTCATCACCGGACCGGGCATCGCGCGTGCAGTTCGCTCCGCCCGCGCCGCCACTGCCACACCGCCCGGCCCTTCGCCGGGCGCATCGCTGCCACCACCATCCCCGTAAGCCCGACCGGGGGCTCGCTGTCGGCTCAGTGGCGGAAGTGGCGTTGGCCGGTGAAGACCATCGTGATGCCGTGCTCGTCGGCGGCGGCGATGACTTCGGCGTCGCGCACGCTGCCGCCGGGCTGAATGACCGCGCGGATGCCGGCGGCGGCGAGGGTGTCGAGGCCGTCGCGGAACGGGAAGAACGCATCGCTGGCACAGACGCCGCCCGCCGAGCGGCCGGCCGACCGCTCGGCGGCGATGCGGGCGCTGTCGAGGCGGTTCTGCTGACCGGCGCCGATGCCGAAGGCTTGACGGTCCTTGGCGTAGACGATCGCGTTGCTGCTGACGGCAGCGCACACGACCCACGCGAACGCCAGGTCGTCTTGCTGCGCGTCGGTCGGTGCGGACGCGGTGACCACGCGCCACCCCGAACGATCGGTGGACACGGGATCCACCTGTTGGACGAGCAGGCCGCCGTCGATCGAACGCACGTCGAACGGCGAGCCATGGGGCTGCGGGCCCGACAGCACACGTAGGCTCGGCTTGGCCCCGAGCACGTCGAGCGCGTCGGTGTCGAAGGCCGGGGCGACGATCACTTCAGTGAACACCGCCGATAGCGACTCGGCCAGCTCGCGGGTCACGGTTCGGTTCAGTGCAACCACCCCACCAAAGGCGCTGACCGGATCGCAGGCGTTGGCCAGCACGTAGGCGTTGGCGATGTCATCGCCGAGCGCGACACCGCACGGGTTGGCGTGCTTGACAATGACACAGGCGGGCGACTCGAAGCGGTGCACCAACCGCCACGCGGCCTCGGTGTCGTACAGGTTGAGGTAGCTGAGGTCCTTGCCGCCGTGTTTCACCATCTCGTCCCACCAACTGCGCGCCCCAGCGGCGAGGTAGCGGGCGCCGCTCTGGTGCGGGTTCTCGCCGTAGCGCAAGCTCTGCTGGCGCACCATCGAGAGGTGCAGCGAATCGGGCAACGCCGGTACCTCATCGGCCGTGCCGTTCGTCGCGGTGCCAGCGCCAGACTCGAACCAGTTGGCGATCTGGGCGTCGTAGGCGGCAATCGCGCTGAAGGCGTCGCGTGCCAGACGCAGGCGGGTGGCGGCGGAGACCGCCCCCTCAGCGCGCAGCTCGTCGAGCACCGCGGTGTAGTCGGACGGGTTGACCACCACGGCAACGTGGGCGTGGTTCTTGGCTGCGGCGCGCACCATCGCCGGCCCGCCGATGTCGATCAGCTCGATGCTTGGGTCGGACTCGAACGGGTACAGGTTGACCACCACCAGATCGATCGGGGAGATACCGTACTCGGCGAGGTCGAGCTGATGGGCGGGATTGGTCGGATCGGCAAGCAGACCGCCATGCACCTTCGGGTGCAGGGTGACCACCCGGTGATCGAGGATCGCCGGCACGCCGGTGACATCGGCAAGATCGGTGCTGGGGATCCCCGCGGCCTGCACAGCGCGAGCGGTCCCACCGCTGCTGATCAGGTGGAAGCCAAGCTCATGGAGACCAGCGGCCAGTTCGACGATTCCGGATTTGTCGTACACGGACAGCAATGCGGTGGGCATGGCGAGCAACCTACGAGACGCAGGGCATCGCACAGCCACTGCGTTGACAAGGTGTACGTTCGCGGGTGTTCGCGCGTCGACTGCGGACCCATTCATACAGGAGGAACGCACGTGGATCTCAGCAAGTTCAAGATAAGCGATTGGCTGAAAGTCGGCGGAGGTGCAGCCTTTTTGATCTTCGGTTTCCTGCCATGGGTGAAGATCAGTGGGATCGGAGGTTTCGGGAGTTCTTCGGGAGGCAATGTTTTCGACTTCTTCTTCACCGGGATCATTCCCTGGATCCTCATCATCGGTACGGCAGTGATCACCGTGTTGTCGGTGACCGGCAAGCTGAAGGCCGGCAACCTGCCGTGGCCATTGATCATGCTCGTGGCCACCGCCCTCGCCGCGCTGCTGCTCATCCTGCGGCTGTTGATCAACCCGCTCGATGGGAAGGACTTCATCGAAGCGAATGGCGGGAGCGTCGGGCGCGGGATCGGAATGATCCTCTCCACCATCGCCGGCATCGCGGCTGCCGCCGGTGGGTTCCTCGGTTTTCAGGAATCGGGCGGGGATCTGAACGACTTGAAGGACATGAACAAGCTGAAGAGCTCCTTCAGCGGCGGCCAGGGTGCCGGTCCGGGTGGGAGTTCGACACCGCCTCCCCCGCCGCCGCCTGGGATGACACCTCCGCCTCCTCCGCCCCCGCCGATGAGCTGAGCGCTGCAACCGCTACGCATGAACAAGCCCCACCTCGCGGCGGGGCTTGTTCCGTTTCTGAGATGCCGGTCGGCGAGTGCGTCAGAGGGCGGCGACGATTTCGGCCATCAGGTCACAGGCTTCAGTGGGGTTGAGACCCACCTTCACACCGGCGGCGCGCAGCGCATCCATCTTGCCCTGGGCGGTGCCCTTGCCGCCCGACACGATCGCACCGGCGTGGCCCATCTTCTTGCCTTCGGGGGCGGTCACGCCGGCGATGTAGGCGCTCATCGGCTTGGTCACGTTGGCCGTGATGAACTCGGCGGCCTCCTCCTCGGCCGACCCGCCGATCTCGCCGATCATGATGATCGCGTGCGTTTCCGGGTCGGCTTCGAACTGGGTGAGGCAGTCGATGAAGTTCGTGCCAGGGACCGGGTCGCCGCCGATGCCGACGCAGGTGCTCACACCGATGCCGCGCTGCTTCAGTTCGTACAGTGCTTGATAGGTGAGCGTGCCCGAACGGCTGACGATGCCAACGTTCGGTCCATCGGCGGTGGGCAGTTGGGCGATCTCGCCGGCGGTGATGCCGATGTTGCATTTGCCTGGGCTGATGATCCCCGGGCAGTTCGGGCCAAGCAGGCGAGTCGCCGGATACTGGCGCACGAGCGTGTTGTAGACCTTCGCTTCATCTTGGGCGGGGATGCCCTCGGTGATGCAGACGATGAACGCGATGCCTGCCGCAGCGGCTTCCAAGATCGCGGCCGGTGCAGCCTTCGGGGGCACCGCCACGAACGACGCGGTGGCCCCGGTTGCGGTGACGGCCTCGGCGACCGAGTTGAACACCGGAATGCCCTCCACGTCGGTGCCGCCTTTGCCCGGCGTGACCCCGGCGACCACCTGGGTGCCGTAGGCCTGGTTACGCAGGCCGTGATACTTGCCCTGCCCGCCGGTGAGTCCCTGGACGATCACCTTTGTATCGGAGTCGACGAATATCGCCATGGTCAGTTGCTTCCGTTCGCGAGGGCCACAGCCGCGCGGGCGGCTTCGAGCATGGTTGGTTTCGAGGTGAGCTTCGATTCGGGAATACCAGCGTTGGCAAGGATCTCCCGGCCCTGTTCGGCGTTGGTGCCATCAAGACGGATCACGATCGGGGCGCGCAGGTCGACGCGGCCCATCGCCTCGACGATGCCCTTGGCAACCTCTTCACCGCGGGTGATCCCGCCGAAGATGTTGATGAAGATGCTGCGCACGTTTTGGTCGGAGTTGATCACTTCGAGCGCGGCGGCCATCACGTCGGCATTCGCACCGCCGCCGATGTCGAGGAAGTTGGCGGCCGCTCCGCCCACCTGGTTCACGACGTCGAGGGTGCTCATCGCCAGACCCGCGCCGTTGGCGATGATCCCGACGGTGCCATCGAGGCCGATGTACTGCAGGTCGTGTTCGCGGGCCATCTGCTCGCGCTCGTCGAGCTCCTCGGTGGCGCGGTACTCGTCCCACTCGGGATGGCGGAACGCAGCGTTGTTGTCGAGGCTGACCTTCGCGTCAAGCGCATGCACGCCACCGTCGGGACGCAGGATCAGCGGGTTGATCTCGGCCAGATCGCAGTCGCCGCGCGTGAAGCAGTCGTACAACTTCACGAGCATCGCGGCGACACCGTCGACGGCTTCGCTGTCGATGTTCGCGTCGACGACGGCCTGATGGGCGACGGCCGGCGAGAGCCCGTCGACTGGGTCGATGTGCAGCATCACGATTGCATCGGGGTTGGTCTCGGCGACGGTCTCGATCTCGACGCCTCCTTCGGCACTGAGCATCAGCAGGTGCTTCTTTGCACCACGGTCGAGCGTGAACGACGCGTAGTACTCCTTGGCGATGTCGCTCGCGTGCTCGACCCAGACCCGCTTCACAACGTGGCCCTTGATGTCCATGCCGAGGATGTTGCCGGCGTGGAGGCGCACCTCGTCGGCGTTGTCAGCCAACTTGATGCCACCAGCTTTGCCGCGCCCGCCCACCTGCACTTGTGCCTTCACCACCACCGGGTAGCCGGCACCCTCGGCGGCAGCAACGGCCTCGTCGACGGTGTAGGCGACGTCGCCGGGCGACACCGCGATGTCGTAGCGGGCGAAGTATTGCTTGCCCTGGTACTCGAACAGATCCATTGCGGGTCCTTCCGTCGTGTCGATTCAGTCGTGTCGATCTAGTCGTGTGGATTCAGTTCGGCGCGGGTGCGTCGAGGTCGTCGCGAGCGTCGAGCGCCTGCTCGAGCCATGCGGCAATCGCTTTCAGCGATGCCCCCGGCCCGAAGATCTTGGCCACGCCCTGCTCGCCGAGCACTCGCGCATCGGCGTCGGGGATCACACCGCCGCCGAACACCATCACGTCGGCCAGGTCGCGCGCTCGCAACTCGGCCATCACCCGCGGGAACAACGTGAGGTGCGCGCCGCTCAGCAGCGACAGCCCGACGGCATCGACGTCTTCTTGCAGCGCGGTCTCGGCGATCTGTTCCGGGGTCTGGTGCAGGCCGGTGTAGATCACCTCGAACCCGTGGTCGCGCAGGGCTCTGGTGATGGTCTTGGCTCCACGGTCGTGGCCGTCGAGTCCCGGCTTGGCGACGACGACTCTGTATGGGCGGTTCACGAATCGTTGACCCTATTCGCGCCATGGCCGTTGCGGCCAACCGGCGCGTTGGAGGGAGCGACCGCAGCGGCCAGACTGGCCGGGTGCTGGAACGCCTCCGCCCGACAACGCCACTTGGTCGTGCGGTGATCCCCGTGTTCGGCGGGCTCGCTTTCTTCGCGCTGTTGGGCCTTGCCACGTGGGGCATTGCCGCGTTGTTGTCGGGCAACCCGGACCGGATCAATGAACGCTTGGCCCCACCGACGTTCGTCGTCGGCAACACCGAGTATCTCGCTGGGCTGATCGCCGACGATGGACCGCTGCTGTTCCAGGGACTGATCGACGCGGACGCAGACCGCAGCCTCGTGCTCGATCACACTGGCGATGTCGTCGGCCGCGGCTGGCGTGTGCGCTACGCCTATCCGGCCGACCGTGATGCGAGCTGCATCGTCGAACAGGTCGAGCGCACCCGAGAGTTCACCGACTGCGAGGGCCGATCCCTCACCGTTGACGACCTGGCCCGCCCCACGGACATCGTGCCGACAGTGGGGGCCTCCGTATCCATCGACCTCCGCGCCGCGAATGCGACACCGGCCACGACCGCCACAACTGCGGGAACGTGAAACGTCGCCAGTTCCTCGCGCTGTCGGGTGCCGTCGTTGGTGTGCCTGCGCTCTCTTGCGTGCTCGCGGCCTGCGGTCGTGACGAGCCCGTTGCCGCGACGACTGGCGAGCAGCGCAGCGACGTCACGCGTACCGTTCGCGATCCCGGGCTCGCAACGAGCGCGGTCGATTCGGTGAACGGGTTCGGCACTGAGCTGTACCGGGTGATCGCGGCCGAGCGGCCCCGGCAGAACGTGGTGATGTCACCGGCCAGCATCGCCATCGCGTTGACGATGACAACCGCCGGTGCCGGCAGCACCACGCTTGCCGAGATGCGGGCAACACTGGGCATCGACGACGCGGCCGCGATCCATGCATCCATGAACGCCCTTTCAGCTGCGCTCGATGCACGGTCCCACGACGACGTCACCGTGTCGATCGCCAATTCGCTGTGGGGTCACAGCGGTATCACCTTCGAGCCAGCGTTCCTCGCGGTGCTGGCCGGCGAGTACGGCGCGGCGATGAACACCGTCGACTACGTGAGCGACACCGAAGGTGCCCGTGTTGCGATCAACGGGTGGGTGTCCGACTCCACTGAGGAACGCATCCCCGAGCTCATCGACGAGGGTGTGCTCTCCAGCGATACGCGTCTGACGCTTGTCAACGCGGTGTACCTGAAGGCGCCGTGGCTCACCCCGTTCGACCCCGAGGCCACCGTGGACGGGCCGTTCACATTGCCCGACAGTTCGGTGGTCGACGTACCGATGATGTCGGCGACCGGGGCGATGATGTTCGCCACCGGCGACGGATGGAGGGCAGTCGAACTCGCCTACGCCGGACGCGAGTTGGCGATGCTGATCTTCGTGCCCGAGGACGGCTTCCTCGACCAGTTCGAAGAGATCTTCCTCGTCACCGACGCAACGCAGTACCTGGAGGCGCGCGAGGTCACGTTGTCGCTGCCCCGCTTCGACATCGAGTCCAATGTCGCGCTGGGCGATGTGCTCGTGGCGATGGGTATGGCCGAGGCGTTCACCGACAACGCCGATTTCAGTGCGATGTCGGTCGACGCGGCGTTGCACATCGCTGCCGTCGTCCACCAGGCAAACATCACCGTCGACGAAGTCGGCACCGAAGCCGCTGCGGCAACCGCTGTGATGATGGCAACAACGGCGGCACCGGCACCGCTCGAGGCGGTGACCCTGGCCGTCGACCGCCCGTTCGTGTTCGCACTGCGCGACCTGGCGACCGGAGCGATCCTGTTCCTCGGCCGGGTGGCCGACCCACGTAGCTGACCCGCGGCTGACGGGCGCGAGAGAGACAGCTCAGCGCAGGGCCATCGAGGGTGGCAAGTTGGCAAGCAGGCGGTCGACGAAGACCTCGCTGTGCTCGTCGAGCTTGGCCCGGTTCAACGCCACACCACCGAGCACGTCGGCACCGCGGCCCATCACTGCGGTCGTGAGCTTGTCGAGGGTCTTGGCCGGGTTCAACGCGAACGTGCAGAACACCGCCGACTTCTTGCCGCGCATCATCGGCAGCTTGCCGATCCCGCCGAGCCCGAACGGGCCTTGGCCGACGACGAACAGTCCGTGCGTCCACGTGCCGACCAGCACGAAGTCGGCATCTTGAATAGCGGCATGGTCGGGCTGGCGCACACGGCTGAGGCCAGTGATCGTCCACCCCTCCTGCTGCAGCAGCGAGCCGATGCGCTCGCCAGCCTTCCACGTGTTCCCGGTGAGACTTTCGACGACGATGGCAGCCTTCATGGGCACGATTCAATCACGTCTCGGCCAACGCTTCATGATCTTCGAGCCATCCCGCAACGACCGGATTGCGCACTTCACTATGGTGACGCACGTCACTAAGGTGAGTCGATGGACTTCGAAGTTCGCCGGACTGATCTCACCCAACACCGAATC
>JANNHO010000005.1:0-29616 GCA_031404435.1 Acidimicrobiaceae bacterium
GCCGGCCAGCGTCGCGATCCAGCCCGAAAAAGTAAATGCAGCGAAGGCCTGAAGGCGCGTCATCGTGTCCGCCCGCCCGCTACCGTCGCGGCTGCCCGGCTGTTTCTGACCAAGGGTGTTGGTACGTTTGCCGGTTCGCGAAACGACCGGCGTGTGTGATCGTCATCGCTACCTGCTCCGCTCATTCGAGTCCGCTTCGAGGTGCTGAGTCGTCGTCGACTGCGTCGCTCTGTTGTTCCATACGCGCACGGTGCTGATAGCAAGGTCGCTCGCCGTTTGCGCGGAGCGCGCTCTTTCTGTCGCAACGTCGTGTGTTTCACGTGAAACATTCGCGTGGACCCCGTCAAGGCATCACAGAATCTCGACGATGCGCTTGCTAACCTCACGATGTTCGTTTGCGCCCAGCCGATCCAACGATCGCTGCATTGGCCTGGTTCATCATGGAGGAGCCCGTTTCGCCTATGTCGTTGAGTACACCAACTAACGAGCCGACAGCGGAGTCGGCAGTGCCGCCCGAAACCCCACCGACACCGGTCGGTCGGCCACTCCCCCGCGTCATTGCAATCGCCAATCAGAAAGGTGGGGTCGGTAAGACCACCACCACCGTCAACCTCGGTGCATGTCTTGCAGAACTGGGGTTTAAGACCCTGGTGATCGATCTGGACCCGCAGGGAAATGCGTCCACTGGGCTCGGGATCGAAAATCGTGGTCTCGAGACTTCGATGTATCACGTGATCATGCATGAGGTTCCGCTGGAGGACTGCATCGAGCCCTCTGCCGTGCGGAACCTGTTTGTGGCCCCCGCCAGCCTCGACCTCGCCGGAGCGGAAATTGAGCTAGTGCCGGCGTTCAGCCGTGAGAACCGACTTCGTCGGGCGATCGAAGCGGTGCTCGACGTCTACGACTACGTGCTGATCGATTGCCCCCCATCGCTGGGGCTGCTGACCGTGAATGGGCTCAACGCAGCGCACGAGGTGCTCGTGCCGATTCAGTGCGAGTACTACGCTCTCGAGGGCCTCGGTCAGTTGTTGCGCAATGTCGATCTGGTGAAGCGAAACCTCAATCCGACGCTCGATGTCAGCACCATCGTGTGTGTCATGTACGACGCCAGGACCAAGTTGTCCGATCAGGTTGTCAAGGAGGTACGTCAACATTTCGGTGACAAGGTGTGCCGAACCGTCGTTCCGCGCACCGTCCGTCTCTCGGAGGCGCCGTCGTTCGGCCAGCCGATCATCACATTCGATCCGACCTCGCGTGGGGCCGTGGCATATCGAGAAGTAGCAAAGGAGGTCAGTCGTGGCTCGACTCGGAGGGCTGGGTAAAGGTCTCGGGGCGTTGATTCCTGCGGGTGAGGTGGTCGATGGGATCGAGGTTGACGAGGCGCGTCTGAGCGACATCTCCATCGATTCCATCGTGGCCAACCCGAATCAGCCTCGGGTGTATTTCGATGACGAATCACTCAACGATCTCGCTGATTCGATTCGGGAGATCGGCGTTTTGCAACCAGTGCTGGTGCGTCCACTCGGGGACTCCTACGAACTGCTCGCGGGGGAGCGCAGGTGGCGGGCGGCACGTCGCGCGGGCCTCACCGTGATTCCAGCAATCATTCGCAACACCGATGATCTTGGCTCCATCGAACAGGCGCTCGTCGAGAACCTGCATCGGCAAGATCTCACGCCGTTGGAAGAGGCGGCCGCGTATCAGCAATTGATCGAGGATTTTGAGATGACCCACGAGCGGGTCGCTGCCAGGGTGGGAAAGAGCCGCTCGGCAGTTTCCAACACCCTGCGGCTCATGTCGCTTCCCGCCTCGATCCAGCACTTGCTGGCTGACGGTCGGCTGTCGGCTGGGCATGCTCGCGCGCTGCTGGGCACACCCGACCGTGCGTTTCAAGAACAGCTCGCCCGACGCGCCAGCCATGAGGGTTGGTCGGTTCGTACGGTGGAGGAGGCGGTGCGCGATCTCGGTGCGGGAGGTAGTCCAGCGGCCGAGTCGAACTCCACTACTGCAGATCCGGCCGTGAGTTCATCGACCCCGACGAGGCTTCGACCTCCAGGTCTGCTGGAGCTTGAAGGATTGCTGGCCGACCGATTGTCAACCAATGTGTCGGTGACGATGGGATCCAAGCGCGGGCGGCTCATCGTCAGTTTCGCGAATCTTGAGGATCTTGAACGGCTGTATCACCTGATGAACGGGAATGGATCGGCCGGCGATCCGGAGGCATTAGCACGTTCCGTGTCCAACGACCACGAACCGTGAGCTATCACGTACACCTTCTTCATGAGGGTTACGCACACCCCGGTGGATAGAGGTGTGGATAAAGTCTCGATCAAGGAACGAGACTGCATATGACCATCCACTGTTCGATCGACCGGACCACACCCCGACCGATCCTGTGCGCTGAGTCGACCGCCAGCCGAATCGGAGCGAGCTCACACAGCACGGCCGGCATTCTCGTCTCACGCAGGACGGGAACGCGCGTGCCCTGTGCCTGGCCGGTGGCGAGTCCGCACCACGTCAGTTGGCTGGTGAGGCAGGTAGCCAGGGTGTGACCTCCGAACGACTCGAACGTCGGCACCTTGTAGAAGTACACCGTCGACGACACGGCGGTCACGGCCTCGAATCCGACGTAGAGGTGGGCGTCGAACTCGTTGGCAATCCGCGCCTGCAAGATCGGGTCGGGCTCGTCAAGGGACACCATCATCGCACCACGGACCCGCAGCTCATGGGCAACGGCTCGGGTGATGGTGCTCAGCCCGCCGAACTGGCCGACGACGACACGTAGCGATTCAAGCGTGGTGGGGGCCTGGCGGAGCGCCTCGCGCTCGCGCACCGTCGTGATTCCCGGACCGGTACCCGATTGGCTGGCAACCCGGTTCAATGCCTGCACGCTGTGGCTGCCACAGGCCCCATCCGCCAGCAGACCGCAGTTCGACTGGAAGTCCTCGACGGCTCGTGCCGTACGCGGACCGAAGATGCCGTCAACTCGGCCGCAATCGAACCCGAGGCGGGCAAGAAGGCCCTGCAGGTCGGCGATGTCGTCGCCGCGCTGGTTCGGCGAGGTGAGCACAAGAAGCCGGTCGCCGAGCTTCCACGAAGCCTCGACGAGTGCCTTCCAGCACTCCTCATTGCAGACATCGGCGGTCCGCAGCCCGCGGGCGTGCTGAAAGCGATGCAGGGCCGCGATCGTTTCGGAGCAGAACTCGCCAAGGGGCGCAAGCCCGGCGGCCGTGAATCCTGCGGCACCGAGACGGCGCTGCAGATCACGCACCGCCTCGCCGCGTTGGCCCGGAGTCAGCGGGAAGCGGGAAGAAATTCCTGAAGCTCCTGCAACAACGCGCCCTTACCCTTTGCTCCGACGAGCTTCTTGGCGACCTCACCGTTGTTGAACACCAACAGCGTCGGAATGCTCATGACGCTGTAGCGCATCGCCAGATCGGGATTCTCGTCGACGTTCAACTTGGCAATGGTGATCGCTCCCGCGTGTTCGGCGGCGATCTCCTGCAGGATCGGAGCGATCATCTTGCACGGCCCGCACCACTCCGCCCAGAAATCGACGACGATGGGTAGATCGCTGGATGCGACCGTCTCATCGAAGGTCGCGGTGGTGAGTGTGACGACTCCATCAGCCATGACGGATCCTTTCCACAAGGGGATGTCAGTGTACCGGGTGCAACCTGAGCGGCTGCTCAGGCATTCCCCTGCAGTGCCGCGCCCACGGTGCCGTGGGCACCGTGGGCTTCAAGCCAGCGCTCGGCGTCGATTGCGGCCATGCATCCCGATCCGGCAGCGGTGATGGCCTGGCGGTACACGTGATCCTGCACGTCGCCGCAGGCGAACACGCCGTCGACGTTGGTGTACGAGCTACCGGCGCGGGTGACGAGGTATCCGTTGTCTTCCATGTCGAGGACGCCGGTAAACAGGTCGGTGTTGGGTCGATGTCCGATCGCTACGAACAGCCCGGTTACCGGCAAGGTTGTGACGGCGCCGGTGATGACGTTGCGGACCACCGCACCCTCCAGTCTGTCGCTGCCGATCAGGTCGTCGACGGTGGTGTCCCACAGCATCTCGATCTTCGGATTTGTCAGTGCCCGGTCCTGCATGATCTTCGATGCGCGCAGGTGATCGCGACGGTGGATCATGGTCACTTTGGAGGCGAACTTGGTCAAGAAGGTGGCTTCTTCGACGGCCGAGTCGCCCCCACCAACCACGGCGATCTCGTGTCCGCGGAAGAAGAAGCCGTCGCACGTGGCGCAGGTGGAGAGCCCATGGCCAAGCAGGCGCGCCTCTGCTTCCAAACCAAGCATCAGACTCTGCGCGCCGGTACTGACGATGATCGAGTTGGCTGTGTACAACTCGTCGCGCACCCACACCTTGAACGGGCGCTCGCTGAAATCGATCGCGGTCGCTTTGGCCGTGAGAAACTCGGCACCGAAACGCCGTGCCTGCTCGCGAAAGCGCACCATCAGCTCCGGGCCCATGATGCCTTCGGGGAACCCCGGGAAGTTCTCGACCTCGGTGGTGAGCATGAGCTGTCCGCCGGGCTGGTCACTGGTGGATGACGGTTCGCCCTCGATCACCAATGGCATCAGATTTGCGCGGGCGGTGTAGATGGCAGCAGTGAGCCCCGCTGGTCCCGATCCGATGATGATGACGTCGTGGGCGGTCATCGGGCGGTCGGCGACGCGGCGGTATGGCGCAAACGCATGCAGATGGCACCGACGACCGTCAGCAGGAACGCGATGACGAGGTACGAGACCCAGACACTTGATCCGGCATCGATGAGCCCGCCCACGTTGACCATTCGCTGCACCAGCTTGGTGCCGAGGATCAACGCCAGCGTGGCCAGCGACAACGCCACGACGCCGATGACGATCCCAAAGACCATGGCGCGTACGGCAACGACGGCTTTGTCGGTGGCCTTGTCGCGAACTTGACCAACGACTCGTTCGATGGTGTCGGCGAGCTGCGGCGCCCAGTTCGGATCAGTGAGCGGATTCGCTGGCATGGAGGGAGCCTAGTGGACAACAATCAGGGCGTGATGGAGACGATCACAGCGCAGGTGGTGAGGTCACGCGCTGACACCACACCGGAGGCGCTGTTGCGGACGACGACGGCGTCGGTGCCGTCGTAGATGATCGTGCCGAGCAACTCGACGTCAGCGGCATCATCGGTGATGCAGGAGATTCCGTCGTCGCCTGCGATCAACCTCGGGCGGTCCAGCGCATACACGGCGAGGGCTGCGGGAGAATCGATGCGATCGACATCCACACCGGCGCCGTCGTCGATCGAACCGATGGTGGCAGCGGGGGCGGCAGCGGGGGCGCCGGTTTCATCGACCGGCTCACGTTCGTCGGATGCGTCGAAACTGTCCACGGCGCCGGCTTCGACGGCCTCCTCGGAGGCCGCCGCAGCGGGTGATACGTCGCCCTCGGCGGCTGACTCGGTTACTGCGGGCGACGGGGCGGCGGTGTCGCCACCGGCCACGGTTTCCGCTGCAGCTTGCAGGTCGAGGGCGGGTGCCTCGCTCTGGCGTTGCGCGGCGGTCGATGAGTCGTCGTCGCCGCGTCCGAGCCACCCGGTGGCTGCAGCCCCGACGAACAGCACCGCGACGGCAGCAGCCGCGCCCATCGCCAGCCGGTACTGCCCCCGCCGTCGCTCGAGGCGCACTACGTTCGGGGCCGTTGCCGTGTCGATTCCTGCACCCGCCGCGACCATGGTGGGGGTGCGGGCGTCAAAGGCCGCGAGCGCCGCCGTCACGGCGGACTCACGGGATTCGGTGGGCGCGACGATGGGTGCCAGGTGGCCACGGTTCGCGGTCATCGTGGCCAGCAACGTGCGTAGCTCGGGCGAGGACTCGACCACAGCCATTTGGGCTGGAGTCGCCACACTGTCGACCAATGCGCTCACCGCGGCAACATCAGCAGACACGTCACCAGCCGCGGACACGTCATCGGCACCAGACGCGGCACCGTCAGCGGCCGCGTTGGTTGCGTCGTCGCTGGTCGTCGGGTCCGAAGCGTCGAAGGGGGTGAGGTCGTCGTTCATACTCAGCTGATTGGACGTTCCGCAGGGTCGCTGTGGTTCCGGGTTTGTAACATTTGCGCCAGGTTGGCGCGCCCGCGAGCGATCCGACTCTTCACCGTACCGATCGGAATGCCCAGCGTGTCGGCTATCTCTGCGTAGTCAAGGTCACCGACGTCGCGGAGGATGACGGGAAGTCGAAAGTCGTCGGTAAGACCGGCCAACGCAGCGTCGAGTTCGAGTCGGTCGGCGACCGCCTCGACCCGGGCCGCGGCCCGAGGGTCGGCCTGCGCGGACGATGCACCGCCGCCACGGTGGTCGCCGTGGCTTGAGTGCTCGCCGTCGGTACCACGTCCGCTCGGATCATCGAGGCTGGCGACGGGTCGTCGTCGCCGCCGGCGCAACTCGTCGAGGCTGGCGTTGGTGGCGATGCGATAGATCCAGGTTGATACCGACGAGCGGCCATCAAAGCGATCGAGGCTGCGCACGATTGCAATCAGCGCTTCCTGCGCGGCGTCGGCGGCGTCGGCATCGTGACCGGTAATCCGCCGACAGACTGCGTATACCCGGTCGTAGTGGTTCCGCAACAACTGATCCATCGCCGCCCGATCCCCGGACTGGGCGCGTTGCACCAGGCTGGCGTCGTCGCTCATTGCCAGGGGGCACTGCCGACCAGCGGTGGCCTGCTCACGCGAGTGGCTCGAAGCGCACCTCGGCGATGGTGCCGCTATAGGGGTTGTCGGCGCTACACGACGCACCGGGGCCGAGTTGGCGCAAGGACACGAGCACGTGCCGCACCGGTGTGGTCACCTGCAGCAACAGATCTTCGGCAGCTGACCCGGTGTCGCTCGCGATCGGGGGCCCCCAGTCGGCGAACTGCGGAGGAATCGTCTCGAGCGCCGAGCCGTAGATCTCGACCTGCCACGGTGCACTGGCGATTTGCACCGTGAGCCGGCCGGCAGACGTGGCGGTCAGCGAGGTCACGATCCCGACTCCGCCCTTGCCGCCGAGGTACTCCGACGAGTAGCACTGCGTGGTCCATCCGGTGGCAGGGTTGCCGTCGATGACCAGCGGTGCTTGCGCGTCGTGCTCGTCGCCGTCGTCACCGTCAGGGTCGTACGCGACGACCGCGGAGATGCCGGCACTGGCATCGACAACCACCGGCGCCGGATCCACCGCCGATCCGGCGGCAGCGGTGGTGACAGCGGCAGCAGCAGCGGCGGCCCCGGGAGTCGGGCTGGCCGTGTCGCCGGTGCCGAGGGTGTTCCACAGCGCCGCGCTCACCACGATCGCCGCCAGTAACAACGAGCCGACCACGATCAGCGATGGGCCGCGTCGATGCTCGAATTGGCGATTCGGACGTTGCTGCACGCGGTGCTGTCCGGTGGGGGTGCGGTCACGGACGTCGCCGACATCGCGGCGCGCTCCGGACGGGGCCGCCCGCCGGCCGGTTGCCGGGACTGGCTGGTACCCGCCGACGGCTGCGCCGTGACCGGACGGGGCCGCGCCGTGACCGGACTGAACCGGGTTGGTCCCGGTCGGGCGACGCGTCGGGTCGAACAACAACGGGCCGGTGGTGGTGATGTCGCCGGGAATCGGTTCGTGGGCCCGTGCGGCCACCTCGGTCAGCGCGGCACGCAACGCCGCGCCGGACGCGTACCGCTGATCGGGCCGACGGGCAAGCAGGCGATGGATCAGGTCGGCGAGCCCCGGCGGCAACGTCGGCCGCAACCGGGTGATGTCGGTTGGATCGCGCTGCAGTCGAGCGAGTGCAGTATCAGCGTCGTTCTGCCCTAGAAACGGCACCCGACCCGCGAGGCATTCGTAGAGCACGAGCCCGAGCGAATACAGGTCGGCGCGGCCATCGAGACGTTTGCCGCGCACCTGTTCGGGCGACAGGTACTTGGCGGTGCCCATCATGATGTTGTCGTTGGTGAGATCGTCGCCGACCGATTCGAGTCCTTTGGCGATGCCGAAGTCGGTGAGCAGCACTCGGCCGTCGGGGGTGATCAAGATGTTGCCGGGCTTGACGTCGCGGTGAACCATGCCCGCGTGGTGCGCTGCATCGAGAGCACTGGCGACACACGATCCAATGTGGATCGTGAGATCGGGGCTGAGCTTTTTCTGCTCGTCGAGCAACTGCCGCAAGCTCTTGCCGTTGACCAGTTGCATCACCACGGCCTGACGGCCTTGGTCTTCGATCGCGTCGTACACCGCGACGATGTTTGGATGGTTCAACTGGGCAACAGCAATGGCTTCGCGGCGAAACCGTTCGGCCACCACGGGATCGCTGGCGAGGGAGGCCTTCAACAACTTGACGGCGACCTGCCGCGACAGCAACACGTCGGTGCCGAGCCAGACTTCGGCCATGCCTCCTTGCGCGAGGCGTCGCTCCAGACGGTAACGCTGGGCAAGCAATGCCGGCGGATGCGGCGGGGGGCTGGTCGTCGTCGACATGTCCGGTCTTCAACGCTAGTGGGAATCGCCACCAGCAAACTGGCATGATCGGCAACCCGGGCAGATCGGGCGTACGTGCAACGCCATTGGCGCGAACGGTGGAGCGGCGAGTCGGTTCAGCGTTGCTGGAATGCGATGCCGATTGTTCCCCGACCCGTGTGGCTGCCGACGACGGGTCCGATGTCGCCGACGATGATGTCGCCGGGGTAGTGAGGCCGGAGCATGTCGACGAACCGGTCGACGTCGGCGCAGTCGGCGTGCAGTACCGCCAGGTTCGACACCTCGCCGTAGCTGACCAACTTGTCGACGAGGAATGCCAACGCCTTGGAACGTGTCCGTTGCTGGCCGCCTTTTTCCACCTTGCCGTCACGTACTTCGATGATCGGCTTGATCGATAAGGCAGTGGCGAGCATGGCGCGCGCACCACCGATACGGCCACCCTTCTTCAAGTTGTCGAGTGTGTCGAGGGCGCCCCACACGCGAGTGTGCGCGGCAAGCTCGGTCGCTCGGGCGGCTACCTCATCGAGGGAGGCACCGGTTGCCGCGAGACGCGCGCAGTCAGCGACGATCATGCCCAGGCCGAGCGTGCAGTTACGGCTGTCGATCACCGTGACCGGGAATTCGTCCGCCAGTGCCCTCGCCGCGAGCTCGGCACTTTGCATGGTGGCTGACAACGCACCGCTGAGCGATATCACGACAGCACCGGCTGCTCCGTGCTCGGCGGCGCGCCGGTAGGCCTGCTCGAACTGCCCCGGCGCCGGCGCGGCGGTCTCGGGCAATTGTGCGGAGCGGGCGCAGCGCGACCAGAACTCGGTCGCGGTGAGGTCGACGCGGTCGACGAACTCTTCGCCATCGATCCGAATGGTGAGCGGCACGATGTCGATGCCGAGCGCTGCGACGATGTCGACCGGAAGGTCACATGCAGAATCGGTGACGACTCGGACGGTTGCGTTTCGGCCAGCTGAGGGAGTGCTCACGACTGCGGAACGCTACACGTTTGGTCGCCGGGCCCTTGGTCTGATGACGAGCTGCCAGGCGTGACATCGGCGGCAGGGTGGTCGGGGTCGGGGTCGTCGGCGGCCGCGGTGCCGGCAGGGTGGCGGGACACGTTGCGTGATGCCTGCAGCTTTCGGCGCGAGCGGCGCCAGTTGTTCGCCCACCAGGTGACGACCAGCAGCAACCCGGCACCGGTGAGGAGTTGGCCGAGCCCGGCCAAGGAGTTGACCCGGGCGGTCAACGGCACTTCGTCGGCAACGGCGATGGTGTCGACGGCCGGCGAGAAGATCCGCAGGAACACGCTCGACTTGCCGTTGCTCAACGCTTCGGCACTGACCTCGACCAGGGTGTCGCTTGACGCGATCAGCGTCTCCAGTTGGTCGCCATCGGGGAACGCGAGCTTGGCGCTGTCGAGACGGATCCGCACCCGTAGATCGGTGGCGCACGTGTTCTGCACCTTGAACCGGAACGTGTTGTCGCCGGTGAGTGTGAAACCGAACGGTTCCGGAGGTTTCACGCACGATCGGATCGTCGCGAACTGCTCGTCGAGACGACGTGCCATCGTCGCCGCCTGCTCGTCAGGGACCGCCGTCGAGGGCAACACGTCGAGCACCCGGCCCCACAGAGCAGCCCTTGGATCTCCGTCTGGCACCACGCTGGTGTACGCGAGGATCTTCCGAGCGACGTCGTCGATCAGCGTGAATCGCTCGGTGAGGTTTGCGACCGGCGAGGTTGGCAAGGTCAGCTCCTGCGGGCGGCCCGCAACGAGCCAGGTGTCCACCGATGCGGACAGGCTTGCCACGTCGGTGAGTTCGAGCCCGTCGGTGTTCAGGAGCAGGCTGACGACATGTCCCATCAGCGCCGGATCGGGTACTCCGAGCGCGCTGTCGGCCAGTACCACGCCATGATCGCCCACTGCGTCGCGGTTGCGGACGATGCCGTTGCGGAGCACGAGCAACTCGGCGACCAGTTCGGTGGCCGTGCCGTAGGGGTTCCCATCGGTACGGTCCAGCCGCTCGCTGAGGTACGGATCGATCACCGCCGTTGGCAACGTCGTCCCGTCGGCGAGCACCGTCGTCACCAGTTGGGTGGTGTCGATCAGCAGCCCGGTGTTCCCGTCGGTTTCGGAGTACCGGTCGAACGGCATGATCAGCAGCTGCGCGGCGAGGTTGCGCCGGAACGTCGCGGCCGCATCGGTGAGCGGTGCCCCGCGTTCGGAGGTGCCACTGCCCGGGGATGCGTCGGCGAGGAGCACCGAGCGGTCGATCCGAGCACCGTCGACGAGGGCACGGAGCAGATCGTCACCCTGACGGAGCTGCTGCAGGTACCGGTCGTTCTGTTGCGCCGCAACTGCCGCGGACACGTCGAACGGCAAGCGCGGCATCGCCGACAACGTGCTGTTCGACAGTCCGAGTTTCAACCGGGCCGCAAGCGCTGGCTGGCGTGCATCGAGCGCTTCCACCAGAGTGGGCTCCACCTGCACAAGTCGCGGTGCCACCGTGGCGGGTGTGGCGTCGGCCACGCTCGCGTCGATCGCCTCGAGCGTCTGGGTCAGCCGTTCGAGCTCTGCGGATGCCTCGGCAGATACGACGACCGAGCCGTCATTGGCTAGCTCCACCGTGCTGGCCTGACCGAGCACGAGTGCGACAGGCAACGGGTCGAGGCGGGTTGGCACCGCCGACAGCCGGTGCACGAACGTGGTGGCTTCGGCCACCAACCGCCCTGACCGGCGAATGTCGATCACCACGGGGTGCACTCCCGTTTGGGCGAACTGCAGTGCCGCGCCTGAGCGCTGTGTCGATTCCGTGGGGACCGTCAGCAGCAACGTGTTGGTGGTCGAGCGGCTGACGTTGGGATCGGCGTCGGCCGGATCGAGCGAGATGTCGAAGGTGTCGATGCTGCGCGGCAGCACACCGTTGGTCGCGTCGAGGAACGTCTCACGCTCCAGCACGGGGCCGTAGCTCGTGACCACGACGGTGGTCTCCGCATCGAAGATGTCGGCAGCGACCGCCGCCGACATCTGCACGGTGATCGACACTGGTGTGTTCGCGACGACGTCGAAGGTGTGCGCCACCACGGCCAATGGCACGTCACCGCCCGGATCGGGAGCGACCGCGTCGACCGGTGCTGGATGGGCGATCATCGCTGGCAACAACATGCACACGAATGGCACCGCAGCGATGGCGCCAGAGCGGGACCGGCACCTGGAGCGGGTCCGCAGGTTCATCGTGGGATCATCGCCTCGAACACTGCGAGCTCGTCGCGCAGCTCAACAAATCCATGGGCTCGGTACAGCGCGAGTGCCGGCTCGTTGTCGACGTGGGTGTTGACGAAGACCCGCCCCACCCGGTGCCGCTGCATCCACCTGAGCGAGTCGACCAGCAGGGCCCCCCCGAGCCCGTTGCGGTGCTCGTCGGGGTGTACGGCGAGACGTTGGATGTATCCGGTGCGCCCGGCCCGGCCGCTGATCAGGAACCCACCCGGCAATCCCGACTCACGCCCGTCGATGAGGCGGGCGCGAAACCGGGGTGTTGCCAGGCACACTTCCGACAACATGGTGTCGTCGAGCCACCATCGCAAACCGAACGCCGCCCGGTCGATCAGTGAAGCTGCCCTGAGGTGGCTGGCGTTGAGCGCAGTGGTGGTGCGTGTCGGACGGCCGGGTCGCGGCGGCGACAACTCGAGCAGCGCCAGTCGTTGCACGCACTGCAGTCCCGCTTCCTCGGCAGACGCAGCATGGCGTGGGGAGAGTGCCCCCGTGCGCAAATGGGTGAAGCCGAGCAGCCCGAGTTGTTGGCGCCAGCGGTCGTAGTGCTCGACGGTTGCGCCGGTGGTGGCGTCGAGCACAACCACCGACGCCATCCCGGCAACGCCTGGGCACGGGCGGGCGCGGGCGCGGAGCAGGGCATCGTCGAGGGTGATGTGCAGGCCGGGGTTGGTGGCGGCCAAGCGACGGGGATGGCGCAGCAGCGAGCTCATTCGCACTGGACGGTAGCGTCGCAGATGTGACCGTGTTGTTCAGTACACATGCTGCCTATCTGGATCATCTGGCGGGGCCGAGGCACCCGGAGCGGCCCGAGCGGTTGGAGGCGGTGTTGGCCGGTGTGCGCCGCCATGGTCCCGCAGACGCGCTGGTGGCGCTCGAACCCATCGCCGCCGCCCGGGCCGACCTCGAACGCGTGCACCCGCGCCTTTACCTCGACCGGATCGAGGCGATGTGCGCCGCAGGAGGCGGGCGTCTCGACCCCGACACGTACGCGTCGTCGGGAACCTGGAGGGCCGCAACCCTCGCGGCCGGTGCCGGACTCACTGCCGTGGAGGCGCTGCGTCGCGGAGAAGGTGACGCCGCGTTCTGTGCGGTCCGTCCTCCCGGCCACCACGCCACCGCCGACGAATCGATGGGCTTCTGCGTCGTGTCGAATGTGGCGGTCGTGGCCGCGTCGCTGGCTGAGCAAGGCGAACGAGTGTTGATCCTCGATTACGACGCGCACCACGGCAACGGTACGCAGGCGGTGTTCTACGACGATCCGCGGGTGTTGTTCGTCAGCCTGCACCAGTGGCCGCTGTACCCGGGAACGGGTCGACACACCGAGGTGGGCAGTGGTCCGGGGGAGGGGTACACCGTCAACGTCCCCGTTCCCCCGGGTACCACCGGCGACGTGTACCGCCATGCGCTCGACACGCTCATTGCGCCTCATGTCGAGTCGTTCGCGCCCACGTGGATGATCATCTCGGCTGGCTTCGATGCGCATCGCTTGGATCCGATCACCGAGCTCGGACTCTCATCTGGTGACTACATCGCAATCACCAAGCGAGCACTCGAATGGGTGCCGGCCGGTCGCCGATTGGTGATGCTCGAAGGTGGCTACGACCTCGACGCGTTGGCGTGGTGCAGTGCCGGCGTGGTGGCCGCCCTCGCCGGTGACGAACGTGGCCCGGTCGATCTGTCCGAAGGTGAAACCGCCGGCGGACCAGGCCGCGACCGGATCGACGCAATCGCCCGTTTCTGGCACGAGCGACGGTGACGTCGCAGTTGTTCGAGCCGCTGCGGCTCGAGCTGCAGCCGCTCGCCGATCGCTTCGCTGCGGCCGGTCACCGGTTGTTCATCGTCGGCGGGACGGTGCGCGACCTATTGCTCGGCGCGTCGCTCACGTCAGAGGAGTTTGATGTCGACGCGACAACAACCGCGCATCCGGAGGAGATCAGGCGACTGCTTCACGGCTGGGCCGACTCGATCTGGACCCAGGGTGAGCGATTCGGCACCATCGGGGCAGTCAAGCGGGTACCGGGTGTCGAGCCGGGGGCATCGATTCGCCGCAGCTACGAAATCACGACCCATCGTGCCGAGGCCTACGTCGATGACTCGCGCAAGCCCATCGTGCAGTTCTCCGCCGACCTTCGCGCTGACCTGTCACGGCGCGACTTCACCGTGAACGCGATGGCCATCGAGCTGACGGCCGCCTCGGCACACGGGTCCGCACACGGGTCGGCATCCGGGTACCCGGTGAACGACCTGGTGATCATCGACCCGTTTGGCGGCCGGATCGATCTCGCGGCCGGGCGGCTGCGCACGCCGCTGTCGCCGCAACTCAGCTTCTCCGATGACCCGCTGCGCATGCTGCGTGCGGCCCGGTTCATCGCCAAGTATGGGCTGGAGCCCACAGCCGAGCTCACCGACGCCGTGGTCGCGATGGCTGACCGGCTGGTGATCATCTCTGTCGAGCGCATACGCGACGAGCTGCACAAGCTCCTGGCGGCCCCGCACCCAGCTGCCGGATTGTGGTTTTGTGCGGAGACGAAGGTGTTGGAACATGTGCTGCCGGAGCTGGCCGCCAGTCCGGTGTCCTGCCTGGAAGCTGCCATCCGGGCCGTCGACCCGGGCGCAGGTCCTGATGCCCGTTTGGGGGACCCGTTCGATCTGCGACTCGTCCGCTTGGCAGCGTTGACGGATCACCTCGATCGGCCCGAAGTTCGCATGAGCCAGTTGCGTCACCCGATTGTCGATGTCCGGGCGGTCGAATTGATCGTGCGCGGTGCTCGTCGCCTCCGTGAACTAGCCGACGACGCGACGGCGGTAGCCGACGGCGACCTCCGCCGGTTGGTCGCCGTCGCGTCGCCATGGCTCGCGGAAGCTGTCGAACTGGCGTTTCGTCATGCGATCGCAATCGGGTCCACCCGCCTCCCGTTGATGCAGATGTCGCAGCGCATCGCGGCGCTCGCGGCGACCGAGGACCTGGCGCAACTCGGTCCGGAGATCGACGGGCTCGAGGTGATGAAGCTGCTCCAGGTGCCGGCTGGGCGCGACGTCGGCGTCGCGCTCGACTACTTACGCGCGCTGCGTCTCGACGAAGGACCGATTGGTGCCGAGCGCGCCGCGCAGCGCTTGCGGTCGTGGTGGGCGCAGCGAGGCACGCCCTGATCCGCAAACCGGTTGACGCGGATCAGACACCTTGCTTGCGGGCGCGCATCACCAACACCGCCGGCACGAGTGCGTCGCGCGTCGCCATCGGCGTGAGCTCGTGCACGGCGTCGAGGCGGAAGTTGCTGCGCTCGAACGACATGAACAATTCACCGATCGAGCGTGCGGTCGAGCCATAGCGGCGTACCGGGCCCGGCGTCCCGGTGTCGAAGATGGCCGAGACGGGATGGGTGAGCGACACCACGAACGCTGCCTCGGAACGCAGCACCCGGTGTACCTGGCGCAAGAGCCGGGGGAGGTCGTCGAGGTCGTCGAGTGTTTGGGTTGCGAGGACCAGCTCCATCGACGCACTGGCGACGAAGCCGAGGTCGGCAAGGTCGCTGCGGTGGCACTCAACGCGCACCTCGGCGTCTGCCGCACTCTGTCGAAGTGCGGCAATGCGTTCAGCGGACGGATCGACGCAGATCGACTTCGCGCCGGCGAGTGCGAGCATGATCGCGTTTGGCACGTGTGGTGGTGGCGACGGGGTGACGCCCAGTTCGATCACGCGCTTGCCGGCGACGTCGCCGCACAAACGGAACTCCCTGTCGTCGGCGATGCCACGACCGAACCACACGCTGTTCATCACCACAGTGTGCTGTATCCGGCGGGCCGCGCTGCGGACCGGCGGTTGGAGCTGATGTCGATAGCCTTGGCAGTCATGTCGGTAACTGGTGGCGACAGCGCCTTTTCGGCCTCAGCGTTGCGGGGCGCCGGTCGTGGCGTGGTCGATCACCGCCTCGCACGACGGCACCTGATCAACGAGTTCCGGCGCGGCCGGCTCCGCCAACATGAGGTGTGCGACGCCCATCCGGAACTGATCCGCGCGGCGCGCAACGTCGGTTCCGAGAGCCGCGTCGCGTGCCCGATCTGTCGCCAAGCGCCACTGCGTCTCGTGACGTACGTGTTCGGTTCCCGGCTCCCCTCCCATGGCCGTTGCGTTTCGACCGCCAAGGAGCTCGCTGCACTCAATCAACGTTCCGACGATCTCACCGCGTACGTGGTGGAAGCGTGCGTTGAATGCCGGTGGCATCATCTCGTGCGCGTGCTTCCCGTCGGTGGTCGACGAAAAGCCGCCGGGGCCTGAACCCGGTCCGGTCCCGCCGATCCGGTTGACCGGTCAGAACGGGCTGAGCCCCATTCGATTGCGCACGGCGATGGCCTCGCCAAGGTGGCCGTGCCCGTGGCCGAGCACCGGCCACTGCACAAACCAGCGCACGCTGCGCCCTGCCCACATCTCGTACAACCACGCGAACTCGGATCGGTCAAGGCCCGCCAGGCGATCGAGCCGGCGGGCCACGTCGGGGATGCTCTCGAACGCCATCGCCGAGACTCGCAGCATCCAGCGTCGCGTTGACCCGAACACTGCGTCGACGTAGTCGGTCAAGGGTTCGGGCTGGATCGCCGCCGAGACCTCGGGTTGTTCCCACTCGCTCAGCCCAGCGCCTGCTGCCGCTCCGGCAAGCCCAAGCGACAGCTGATGTGTTGCGAAGAGCGGAACCCTGTTCCGAATTGCCGTGTTCATCGCCAGATCTTGATGGCGGGCGAGATGGAACAACAGCCAGGCGATGCTGGAACCGCCGCCATCGACCTGTTCGTGCCAGCGCAGTGCGGGAACCTGGTTCACGACCGCGCCGAACAACCGCGTACGCAGGTCGTCCTGGTCATCAACGAGCCACGCAGAGAGGTCCATCACCCGACCGTAGTTGTCCGGCCAGCCAGCGTCGAACAACTCTGTGACACCGATTCGGTACAACTGCACCATGTCACCATTTCAGCCGTTACAGTTGCGGGGTCATATTCGCCCTGCCCCTCACGGGGCCCCGGCGCTGCAGGAACAGCACTGGGTCCGAAGGGAGGTTTCACACGTATGCAGCGTGCCTATGAACTCATGGTCATCATCAATGGTGATCTCGACGACACCCCAGCCCGAGCGTGGATCAAGTCGATCACCGACTCGATCAGCGCCGCCGGCGGTGCGGTTCACGGCAAGCCCGACTGGTGGGGCCGTCGTCAGTACGCGTACCCGATCAACAAGAAGGAATTCGGCTACTACGTCGTGTTCAACCTTCATGCTGATGGTGGCGCCTTGGACGAGCTCGAGCGCTCGTTCCGTATCGCGGACGACATCGTCCGCCACAAGCTCATCCGCGTGCCCGATGCCGAAGCGGCTCGCCGCGGCATGTCGGACACTGCGGCCTGATCGGGCCAGGCGCCCGGAAGGAGGCCATCATGGCTGACAACGAGATCACCATCGTCGGAAATCTCACCAGAGAACCCGAACTGCGGTTCACCACCACCGGCATCGCAACCTGCGGTTTCGGCGTCGCCGTCAATCGCCGCTACATGCAGAACAACGAGTGGGTCGATGCGCCGACCAACTTCTTCAACGTCACGGTGTGGGGCCAGTACGGCGAGAACGTCGCGACGTCGCTCAACAAGGGCGATCGTGTCATCATCAAGGGCCGACTCGACTTCCGCAAGTACACCAACAAAGACGGCGTCGAGGTTGCCACCCACGATGTCGTCGCTGACGAGGTCGCCGCTTCGCTCAAGTTTGCGACCGCTTCGATGACCCGCACCCAGCGCACCAACACCGACGGCAGTCAAGGCGGCGGTCAAGGCGGCGGCGGCCGCCAGGGTGGAAACGCCCCGTCGGCCGGTCGCCCGGCCGATCCTGTGTACGGCGACGAAGAGCCGTTCTGAACCCCGATCACCGATTCGATTGCCTGAACTGAGAGACCTATGACCAGCAAGAAGAACAAGGCTCGTGCGCCGCGCGATGCAAACAACAACAAGAAGTTCAAGAAGAAGACCAGCGTCCTCGTCACCGAGAAGGTGGAGTTCGTCGACTACAAAGACGTCAACTTGCTCCAGCGTTTCGTGAGCGACCGTTCCAAGATCCGCAACCGTCGGGTTACAGGCAACGACGTTCAGCAACAGCGCGACATTGCCAACGCGATCAAGAACGCCCGTGAGATGGCCTTGATCCCGTACGCCAAGCGTGTCTCGCAAACACGGGCCGGACGCCCGCCGCGCGATGGCGAAGAACGTCGTGAGCGTGGTCCGCGCCGTGACGACACCGCAGCCACTGCTGATCTGAAGCCCAACGTCGATGCGTCACCCGACACAACGACCGATGCTGCTGCAGTGGAAGTCGAGGCCTGAGATGCGATTGATCCTGCGTAATGATCTGGCCGGCATCGGCAAGCGTGGCGACATCGTCGAGGTGGCCGATGGTCATGCCCGCAACTACCTGCTCCCCAAGGGGTTTGCGCTGCGCGCCACCGACGGTGCGGTCAACCAAGCCAAGTCCATGCGTCGCGCCCGCGATCTGCGCGATGCGGCCGATCGCGAGTCTGCACAGACGATTGCGTCCGCGTTGGTGGCCAAGACAATCGTGATCAAGGCCAAGGCTGGCTCGGAGGGCAAGTTGTTCGGCTCGGTCACCACGAGCGACATCGCTCAGGCAATCCATGCGCAAGCCCACATCTCGATCGACCGCAAGAAGTTGCACGTCGAGCAGATCAAGTCACTCGGCACCTACAGCGTCTCCGTGAAGCTGCACAGCGACGTCGAGTTCCCGGTCAGTGTGGATGTCGTCAAGGCCTGACGGCTTCCAGCGGGCGTAGCTTGCCCACAGGGCAGCAATCGTGTAGTGCGGATATCGACAGGTGCTCGAGCTGTTGGGTGTTCGCCGTGAACTCCCAGCTCAGATCCATCCGCTGATTCGGCGCGCCGCGGTGCAGGAACGCCCGGTCGGCGCCGGTGACCCCCCCCATTTGGGTTTATCCCCAGGAAAGTCACAGGTAGTTGGCACTAGCGATCCACAGCCCCGATGGTTCAAGGTGGGTACCCCATGGCACAACGAGATGATGAGCGCAACGACCGGCGAACGAGTCCCCGACGATCCGATGGCCGGGTCCCTCCACACAACTTGAGCGCCGAGGAAAGCCTTCTCGGCGCGTTGTTGCTCTCGCGCGACGTGGTCTCGAACGTCGGTGAACTCGGGATGCAGGTGGAGCACTTCTACAAGCCTGCCCATCAGCATGTGTACGCGGCCATTCGCGGCCTCACGCAAACTGCGTCGCCTGTTGATGTGGTGACGGTTGCCGACGAACTGCGTCGCAACGGTTTGCTCGACCAGATCGGCGGCGCCCAGATGCTGCTCGAGCTGCAGAACGCAACACCGGCGATCTCGAATGCGTCGCGGTACGCGAAGATCGTCCAAGACACGGCGCTGCTCCGCAAGATGATCAGCGTCGCCAGCGAGATCGCCGAGCTCGCCTACACCGAACCCGACGACGTGGCCAAGGCACTCGACGAGGCCGAGACCAAGGTTTTCGCAGTGGCCGAAGATCGTATTGTGACGACCACGCGCCCGCTGGGCGACCTCTTGCCGCTGGCGATGGACAAGCTGCAAGAGACGTTTGAACGCGGCGACACCATCACCGGAACAGCAACAGGGTTCCACGACCTCGACGAGATCATGTCGGGGCTGCAGCCCTCCACCCTCAACATCGTCGGCGCCCGGCCGGCGATGGGTAAGACCGCGTTCGGACTTGGCATCGCCACGCACATCGCGATGACCGGGAGAAAGCCGGTGCTGTTCTTCTCGCTCGAGATGGGCCACACAGAGCTCACCCAACGTGTGCTGGCGAGCGAGGCTCGGGTCGATTCGCAGAAGCTGCGCAGCGGACGCCTGGTCGACAACGATTGGACCAAGATCGGCAAGGCAATCAACCGACTGGAAATCCCGCTGTACCTGGATGACAACCCGCGGGTCACGGTGATGGAGATCCGCTCCAAGGCGCGACGAATGAAGCGTGACAGTGGTGGCCTGTCGCTGATCGTCATCGACTACTTGCAATTGATGGGCGGTGGATCGTCGTCCGAGAACCGCCAGCTCGAGGTGAGTGAAATCAGTCGCGGTCTCAAGATCCTTGCCCGCGAGCTCGATACCCCGATCATCGCCCTGAGCCAGCTCAGCCGAAACCTGGAGTCGCGTACCGACAAGCGGCCGATGCTCGCCGACCTGCGCGAATCCGGCTCGTTGGAGCAGGACGCCGACGTGGTGATGTTCCTGTATCGCGACGAGGTGTACAACCGTGAGTCCCCCGACAAGGGCTCAGCCGAGGTGATCATCGCCAAGCACCGCTCCGGCCCAACCGGGAACGTCCGGTTGGTCTTCAATGGCGCCTACACCCGCTTTGACAACGCAGCCAAGGGGTTGACCTGACCGTCGGGGTGCGCGAGTGGGCTACGCGTTGGCGGCAGTGAGCGGCTCGTGGACCGTGACGTTGGGCGTATGCGAGTCGAACTCGGGGATTTGCGCGGTGAGCATCTCGGCCGCACGGGTGCGTTCGTCGTCGCTGAAGGGTCGGGTCGTGTGGCAGAACTCGACCATGTTCTTACTTGGATCGCGGATGTAGATGCTGGTGCAGAAGTCGTGGTCGATCTCCAACACCGTGTGGCCGTGCTCACGCCAGCGGTCGCGGTGGCGGTGCAGATCGGCCAGTGTCGGCGCATCGAACGCCAGGTGGTTGACCCACCAGGGAAGGCCGGCCGCGGCGTTGATGTCGGTGGAGTACGACTCGCCGATCTCGCTGTCGTGGATCTCCCAGAACGCGATCATGCCCGAATCGCCAGAACGATGCGGTCCCGTCGCGTTCGATTCGGTCGCGTTCGATTCGGCCGGGGCCGAGCCGGTGTCGTAGAAGAAGTGCTTGCTCCACCCACCGTGTTCTCCGGGTGTTGGTGAGGTCACGACCTTGACGAGCGCGAAACCCATCACCTCGGTGTAGAAACGATGGGTCGCCGCGGTGTCACGGGTGGCGAGGGCTACATGATGGAATCCCATCGCCCTAGTCTCGCGCCGCATCGGGTGGGCACGGCGAGCGGAGCCCGGCACACTGGGGCGGTGATCGCCGAAGCCCTGCTCCTTGGAGACGATCTGATCGTCTGGATCCTGCTCGCACTGGGTGGTGCGATGTTCGCCGGAAACGTCGCCGCCCTGCTCCGGCCACCGGAGCTGAAGCGGGTTGAAGACGACCTCGACCGGGCACCGCGTGGCCGCAGCATCGTGATGGCGATCGCTGGCTTCCTCGCTGCCGTGGCCGCGCTGGCAGCCCTGTTGAACTGAATCGTTCGAGACGCGTTGCCGGTGCCTGTACGGGCAGTTCGGTGGCTGCTCTATTGTCATCACGATGAGCGGCAGCCGCACAGCCAGCCGAAGCGCGGCCTTGGTCGCGGCATGCCGCATGCTGGCCGACGAGTTGCCGGCGGCCGAGCGACTGATCGCCGACCCGTACGCGCGGCTGCTGGTCGACGACGCGGCGATCGCCGCGGCTCGCGCTGATCCCGCGTTGCAGAACGTGATCCGCCTCCGCACGCGTTACATCGACGACGCTGTCGCGGTGTTTGTCGCTATGTCCGCCACCGGCAACGTCGAGTCTCGGCCGCAGGTGCTCGTGCTGGGCGCCGGTCTCGATGCTCGCGCCTACCGGATGCCGGTGACCGCCACGTTCTTCGAAGTTGATTTCCCCGCGACGCTCGCCCTCAAAGCGGACCTGCTCGCCGGCAACGAGCCGGTGTCACCGCGAATCGAGGTGCCAGTCGATCTCGCTGTCGATAGCTACGTCGGGCCGCTCGTTGATGCCGGATACGACCCGGCCCGCCCGACGATCGTGGTCTGGGAGGGCGTGATCAACTACCTCGACGGGGCGGCAGCAGAGCGGGTTGTCGAGCAGATCTCTGGCTCGGTCTCGCCCGGCAGTCGGCTTGTTGCCGACTACGCAGAGATGTCGTGGTTCGCGGGCTCGACGTTCGAGCGCGCCACCGCGGTGATCGCGAGCCGTCTCCGCGACGACGGCGAGCCACTCCGGTCGGGCATCCGCGACATGCACGGCACGCTTGATCGCACCGGTTTCGACGTGATCGACGACGTAGCCACCGAAGATCTCCGTCCTCGATACGGCCTCGACCCCTGCGATCGTCACTACCCGGCGAGGATGGTCACCGCGCAGCGCCGCTGATTCCACAACGCACCCGCCCCGAACGTCGGGGTCGCTGGCACGGCTCCCGGTGGCCTGAATCAGAAGGCGAGGTGGATGACGTCTTGGACCAGCAGCACCGACAGCAGCGCGATCACGCAGACCGCAACGGTCGAGAAGTGCCACCGCCACTTGTGGTCGACCGAGAAGAACCGACGGATCGTGAACACATCGCAGGTGATCGCCAGGAGACCGATGACCAAGCCGATCAGCACACCGGTGTTCGTCACCAGGCCAAGCGCCGGGAGGACGAACGGGAACACCAGGTAGGTGAGGGTGCAGCGGAGGGTGGAGATGATCATCGACCGTCGGAACGCGTACACCGCCGACCGCGATGACACGCCGGTGGGCCTGTCGCTCACGCGAAGCACCCGACGAACGACCTCGTCAGCGTGTGAACGCTGCGGACCTGCGGTCTTCGCGTGGTGTGCGAACGGGCACCCGAGTATCGGTGCTTGAACGTCGGTCATGACGCCTCCTGAAAGGTGAGGTCGACCCCAGGCGATGGTGCGATGGGGGGTACAGCGGGTTGCGGGGTGAGGAGCCCGACCGTGACGCCGAACGAGGCAAACACCGCAAGCGCCGAAGCGTTGTCGCCGGCTGCAATCAGGTTCTTGATGGTGATGGTCGGGGTGTGTACCAGTTTGTTGGCCATGGCCTGGACAGCCGCATCGATCTGGTGATGGTCGGCGCCGGATCGGCTGAGCGAATCCCCGAGCGTCGTGCGGAGGACCTCGCGCACTCGTTGGTGCATGTCGGTGATGAGGTGGCCCACGGCGCGACCGGCCATCCACGACCGGTACCGGTGGAGCTCGTCGGCGACGATCTCCTCGCGGCGGCGGAGTTGCAACCGGGTGGTGTCGGCCACGAGGTCGTCGAGGTCGAGCAGCCGCACCCCGTCCAGTTCTCCGACGGCGGGTTCGACGTTGCGCGGCAGCGACAGATCGATGATGGTGAGTGGTCTGCCGTTACGCCGGCGTATGACTGGAGCGAGATCGCTGACGCGTACGAGTGGGTTTCGTGCGCCCGTGGCACAGATGACGACGGCCGCGTGTTCGAACACCCGCCCGAGATCTTCGAACGCAACGACCTGGTCGGGGCGTTGGGCGATGCGTGCGGCGGCGTCGGGACGGCGGGCGCACACCCAGTAGGGGAGGCGGCGGGCGGTGAGTTCGGCGACCGTGGTGGCGGCCATCGCCCCAGCGCCGAGCACGGCAGTGACGCCGCACGGCCGCAGCAGCTCGGGTTGCGTGGCGTCGAGGGCGAGCCGTGGCAGCGACGGAGCTAGCGCTCGGTCGGTGGTGTGCTGGGCGCTACGCCCCGCAGCAGTGGCAAAGCGAAACAGGCTGGTGAGGTAGGTTCCGGCAGTGCCGGCCGCTTCGGCGCGGGCAATCGCGCCGCGGATCTGGCCGAGCACTTCTACCTCACCGACCACGCGTGATTCGAGCCCTGCGGCGACGCGCAGGAGGTGGAGCGCTGCCTCGTCGTCGGCGCACACGATCGCACAGTCGCGTACCAAGCCGGGACTGGCACCGTTCAGCGCAATGAGCGCACCCATCGCGGCAGTGGCATCCGGTGCCGGGCCGGCAAGGTAGAGCTCGGTTCGGTTGCAGGTGGACAGCACCACCGCCTCGGTCACGCCGGGGTGCAGGGTCAGCTGCCGAGCAAGTGCGTTGGCATCATCGGCACCGACGTTGACGCGCTCGAGCAGGGTCATCGGGGCGATCCGGTGTGTGATCGCGACCAGTGCAATCGAGCCGGTCGTCGTGGTCCATACCAGTGGTTTCGCCCTGTTCACACCCGCCCCTTCCGCCGTGGAGATGGATCCGCCTCGCATCCGCTCGTGAGTGCGTGAAGATGGGAAACGATAAAGCCGGTCGTCGTTGTGCACAAGGACTTCCGGGGAAATGGCCGAAATACCCCTACGCATCGTGAAGTTTCCTTGCTGATGAACACTGAGAGTGTCCGGATCTGTGCGGTCAGCCCACATTCAGCCCGGGCGGGTCAGGTGCTGTTGGAGGCGCTGAAGCGGCGGTAGTCGGTCGGGTCGTCGAGGGCTTCGTCGCCCGTGTTCGGCAGGACCTCGAAGAAGTTCAACGCAGCATCGACGTTGCCTTCCCACACCCCGGGCGGGAGATCGTAGAGGACCTCGATGCCGGTGCCGTCGGGATCTTGGACGTAGGCGCTGTGGGTCATGCCGTGGTTGCCACGGATCAAGAACTCGATGCCGACATCCTGGAGGTGCTTGATCCGGGCGAGGAACTCATCGCGGGTTGGGTAGCTGATGGCGATGTGGTTGATGCCGACTCTGGTACCCATGATCGACCACTGGCCTGGCGCGGTGGACGGTTCCTTGGTCTGCACGAGCGCAAGGTCGTGGTGGGTGTCGGGCGATCCGCGATAGAAACGCATGTCGCCGATTGGCGACTCGACCATCGCCCCGCACTGCTCGAACCCCAGCGCCTCGGTGTAGAAGCGGTGCGACGCTTCGATGTCTCGGACGTTCAAGACGAGGTGCCCGACACTCGGCCCGGACGGCCTCACTGGTGCCGACGGTGAAGGTGATGAAGTTGGTGAAGTTGGTGAAGTTGGTGCTGCCATGGGACTACTCCTCCTGCGAGAACATCTGGACCTTACCGGTCGAGAAATCTGCGCTCATCGCTGGGCTGATTCCAGGAGCCGTTCCGATGCGCGCGGATCGTGGTCCCTCTGCCCGGCGGTCCCCGATCGCTCGAACTCATCGACCATAGTTGGCTCGGGGGCACGTTCGACGACCTCGTCGTGGTGAACAATCGTTGCTGCTACGTCGGCTGTCATAACCTGCCCCCCGGGAGGCGCTGGTGGCAGCGCACCTGACCAATCGAGGACATCACACCGTGACGAGCATTTTGGGGACGCGCGTCGTCCGATCCGAAGACCCGCGCCTGCTGACCAGCGGGGGTTCGTATGTCGAGGACCTCGCATTCGAGAACCAGGCGTGGCTCGTGTATGCCCGTTCGTCGTACGCCCATGCCACCATCATCCGGGTCGACACCACCGAGGCCGAGGCGTCACCGGGCGTGATCCGGGTGTTCACCGGTGACGACCTTCGCGAGCTGGGTCGTGTGCCGCACGTCATCCCCACGCTTCCGGAGCCGATGCGGCGGACGTTCATCGCCGACGGGGTCGTCCGCTACGTCGGCCAGCCCATCGTCGCAGTGATCGCCGAGACTCGCGCCCAGGCAACCGACGCAGCCGAGCTCGTCCTCGTCGAGTACGACTGGTTGCCATCGGTGAACGAGGTGGAGGAATCGCTGCGCGGCGAGGTGGTGCTGTTCCCCGAGCACGGCAGCAACGAGGTCATGCGCAATGCGGCCGGGTCGGTGGACTTCGCCGACAGCGAGGTCGTCGTCGAAGCGCGCATCGTCAACCAACGCATGACTGCCGCCCCGATCGAACCCCGCTCGGGTGCTGCGTATTGGACCGACGATGGCCGACTCGTCCACTACTCGGCCTGCCAGGGGGCGCACCCCACGCGTGATCTGCTCGCCGTGGTGTACGGCCTCGACAAGGCGGCGGTGCGCGTGGTGGTCCCCGATGTCGGTGGCGGGTTCGGGGCCAAGTCGCGCACCTACCCGGAGGAGCTTGCGCTCGGGTTCTATGCGCGAGCGATCGGTCGCCCGGTCACGTGGACCGAGACGCGCATGGAGAACATGATGGCGATGCCGCATGGTCGCGGTCAGGTGCAACACGCGAAGCTCGGTGGTACGCGGGCCGGTCTGATCACCGCGTATCAGCTCGACGTGATCCAAGACGCCGGTGCGTATCCGATCATTGGTGCGGTGCTGCACAACATGACCATGAGGATGGCGACTGGCTGTTACGAGATCACCAACGTCGCCTTCAGCGGAGTGTCGGTGGTGACCAACGCGGTGTCGACCACGGCGTTTCGCGGGGCCGGCCGCCCCGAGGCCACGGTTGCCATCGAGCGGATGATCGACATCTATGCAGCCGAGATCGGCATGGACCCCGCCGAGGTGCGGCGGATCAACCTGGTCCCGAAGTTCCTCGAGCCGTACACCACAGGGATCGGCACGACCTACGACGTCGGCGACTACCCGGAGGCACTCGAGCGGGTTTTGGCCGCCGCCGACTACCCGGCTCTGCGCGCTGAGCAGGCCCGCCGTCGCGCCGCCGGGGGACCGGTGGCAATGGGCATCGGCATCGGGGTGTACGTCGAGATCACTGCCGGTGCACCGGGTAGCGAGATGGGCTCCGTTGAGCTCGCCGACGACGGTGGCCTGCGTGTTGTGACCGGTACCACGCCGACCGGACAGGGTCACGTGACGACGTGGCAGATGCTTGTCGCCGAACGCACCGGGGTACCGATGGACCGGATCGAAGTGGTGATGGGTGACACCGACGCCGTCCGCAGTGGAGGTCTCACCGTTGGCTCGCGTTCGGTGCAACTCGCCGGGGCAGCCCTGGCGGCAGCGGCGACCAGCTTCGTCGATCTGGCCCGCGACCGGGCTGCGACCGTGCTCGAAGCAGCGATCGACGATGTCGTGTTCGATGTCGGCGCCGGGTCGTTCCATGTGGCCGGCACCCCCGCACGCTCGCTGGCGTGGGGCGATCTGGTGCTTCCCGGCGAGTCGCTGAAAGCCGAGCACGATTTCACCGCGCCGATGCCGACGTTCCCGTTCGGTGCGCACCTTGCGGTGGTCGAGGTCGACACCGAGACGGGCCACACCCGCCTCATGCGGCTCGTCGCGGTCGACGATGCCGGCAAGTTGCTCAACCCACTGCTGGCCGAGGGGCAGATCCACGGGGGCATCGCCCAAGGCGTCGCCCAAGCGCTGCTGGAAGCGATCGTCTACGACGACGACGGGCAGCTGAAGACATCGAACTTCGCCGACTACCCCGTCATCTCGGCCGCTGAGCTACCGAGTTTCGAGGTGGTCCACATGGAGACCCCGACATGGGTCAACGAACTCGGTGCCAAGGGCGTGGGCGAGTCGGGCACGGTCGGGGCGATCCCTGCCACCTACAACGCGGTGATCGACGCGCTCAGCCATCTCGGCATCCGTCACCTGGAGACGCCACTGTCGCCCGAGCGGATTTGGGCCGCCGTTCGGTCGGCCACGTCATGACCACCACCGACCACCCACGTCCTGGTTCCGGCACCGTTGCCAGCACTGTTCCCGACAACAAGGAGATCCATGGTTGACCAACCGCACCGCCCCGTCATCTTGACAGACGAACTGAAGCGGCAGCTCGCTTCGGTGTCGACGGCGACAATCACGAACCAGTTGTCGCGTCGGGGAATTCGCTCGACGTTCCTCACCGGACTCAAACCAATACGCGGCGGGCAGCGCATGGTCGGGTACGCGCACACCTTGCAGTATCTGCCGCTACGAGAGGATCTCGCGACGACTTGGAACGGGGGTCAGAACGCCCAGCGCCGGGCGATCGAGTCGATCACTGCCGATGAGGTGCTGGTCATCGATGCGCGGTGCGAGCCGGGTGCCGGCACGTTCGGCGACATTTTTGCGCTCCGGGCGATGCAGCTCGGGGCGGTCGGGTTGATCACCGATGGGGCGGTGCGCGATACCCCTGCCGTGGCCGAGCTCGGAGTGGCCGTGTACCACGGGCACTCCCATGGGGCCATCTTCGGGCGTATCCACATGACCCACGAGCACCAGATCCCGATCGCCTGCGCCGGCGTGACAGTGCTGCCCGGCGACATCGTTGTCGGTGACAGCGAGGGCGCAGTGATCATCCCGCCAGCGCTCGTCGAAGAAGTCGCTGCTGGCGCGGTGAAGCAAGAGCAGGAGGAAAGCTGGGCACTCGAACGCGTCGCCGCCGGCGACAGCACGATCGGCGTGTTCCCGATCTCGGCCGAGCGGCGCAGCGAGTTCGAAGCGTGGGCCGTAGCGCAGTCCGAACGGGGTGAGTGACATGCCCCGGCAGTCGATCGAGATGGCCTCGTTCTCCCATTCGAACCCGATCCCCGGCGCGTCGCGGATCGGTCCGATGATCGCCTCGAGCGTGATCGTCGGGCGCGACCCCGGTTCGTCGACGATCCCACAGTCGGCTGATGAACAGATCGAGAACTGCTTTGTCCACATCGGCGAGTGCTTGAAGGCCACGGGAGCAGATTGGCGCCATGTCCTGCGGATCACGTTCTTCGTGCCGGATGGCAGCTACCGCGAGTTGTGCAACCCGCCCTGGGTCGAGCGCTTCCCCGATCCGGCAAGCCGTCCGGCCCGCCACACCCAGGTGGTCGGCGGGAAGGGGCCGGTCACATGCGAGTTCATCGCCTACGTCGACGACTGAATCCCCGCATCCAAAGATCTGGGCAGGATTCCTCTCGGAAACCGACACAGATCCTGCCCAGATCGTCCACGTTCGTCCGAATCGAGCGAGCGTGACCGACATCACCGACGAGCTCGCTGGCATCATCGGGTCGTGGTCGGGTCGTGGCCGGGGTGTTTATCCGACGATCGAGTCGTTCGAGTATCTGGAGCGGGTGACGTTCACGAGGAGCCCGAAGGGTTTCGTCGTGTATCAGCAGGCCACTCACCATCCCGATTCCGGAGCGCCGATGCACGCCGAGACCGGCTACCTCCGAGTTCCCGCTGCCCGAGGGCCCGGCGGCGAGGTGATCGAGGGGGACGCCGGGGTCAAGGGTGCCGTGGTCGAGATGGTCGTCGCTCAGCCGACCGGCATCGTTGAAGTGCACATGGGGCGAGCGAGTCTGCGCGACGGGTCACTGACGCTGTCGTTCACGGCGGAGACGGTGGCCACCACGGCCTCGGCCAAGAAGGTCGCGGCCGTCACCCGGACCATCACCGTGACCGGGGACGAACTTCGGTACGAACTGCACATGGCCGCAGCCGCGCAGCCCCTGCAGCTCCACCTCAGGGCCGCGCTCCACCGCGAGTCCTCCTGACCCCCAGATCTTGGGTTCTTCGACGTGACACGATGTGAGCATGCTTGATCACCTTGGAATGCAGTGTGCCGAGTTGGCTGTGAGCGCTGAGTTCTACGACGCGGTGCTCGCCCCATTGGGCGCGACGCGGATCTTGGACTTCGGGGTCGCGATCGGGTACGGAATCCCACCGAAACCGGATTTCTGGATCAGCCGGTTCGACTCGGGTGAGGGTTTCCGCGAATCGCACATCGCCTTCTCGGCCCCGAACCGAGCGGCCGTGCACGCCTTCTTCGACGCGGCAGTGTCAGCTGGCGCGGAGGTGCTGCACGAACCACGAGCGTGGCCCGAATACCACGCCGACTACTTCGGCGCGTTCGTCCGCGACCCCGACGGAAACAACGTCGAAGCCGTGTGCCATGCGCCGGAGCCGTAGGTGGAGGTAGGCGAGCGCAGGTTCATGTGGTGCGACGGTGGGCCGTCGATCGGGCGCGCCGTCGGGGCACGGTGTGCTCGAGCACATCCACATTGCCGATGCTGCGTCGTTGCCGATGCGGTCGTTGACGACAGCGACGCTGGTGGCGGGGAAGGGGATTCCCGATGACCGCTACGCCCACCCAGTCGGGCACGTACTCAGACCGTCAGCACATCGATCGTCAAATCACCCTCATCGAAGGTGAGACACTCGACGCACTGGCGCGTGATCACGGGGTGAACCT
>JANNHO010000006.1:0-16534 GCA_031404435.1 Acidimicrobiaceae bacterium
ACCCTCCGTCGCCTGGTGGCTGCTCGTCATCTCGCTCCTGCCTGTCGCCGCCACGACGCTCATCCCCATCGATTTGGCGGTGCTGAGCGGCTGACCGACCTTGCAGTTGTCGCGATACACCGCGACGGCTTTCAGCCCGAGCTCCCAGCTGAGCATGTGCAACGCCTCGATGTCTTCGATCGAGGCTTCCTCGGGCATGTTCACGGTCTTGGAGATCGCCCCCGACAGGAACGGCTGCGTGGCCCCCATCATCCGCACATGGCCCTCGTAATGGATGGTGTTGTCGCCCATCGAGCAGGCGAACACGGCGACATGTTCGGCGGCGAGGTGCGGCGCACCGAGGATGCTCTTTTCGACATCGATGTAGGCGATGATCTCGTCGACCTGCTGCGGGCCGTAACCGAGGCGGCGTAATGCCCGCGGGATGGTCTGGTTGACGATCACCATCGTGCCGCCACCGACGAGCTTCTTCATCTTGCACAGGCCGAGGTCGGGCTCGATACCGGTGGTATCACAGTCCATCATGAGGCCGATAGTTCCAGTGGGCGCTAAGACCGAAGCTTGGCTGTTGCGGACGCCGTGTTCCTCGCCGTCGCGCACAGCGCACTCCCACGCGTGCTGGCCGGCGGCGACCAGTTCGGCCGGCACCGCATCGACACCGTCGATCTCGTACGACGCGTCGCGGTGCATCCGCAACACGTTGAGCATGTGCTGTTCATTGTCGGCGAAGCCGGCGAACGGACCCATCCGGCTGGCGGTACGGGCGCTCGTGGCGTACGCATGGCCGGTCATCAGCGACGTGAGCGCCGCAGCCCAGGCCCGGCCCTCGACCGAGTCGTACGGCAGGCCGAGCGCCATCAGCAGCGCGCCGAGGTTGGCGTAGCCGATGCCGAGCTGACGGAACTTGCGGCTGGTGTCGCCGATCGGCTCAGTTGGGTAATCGGCGCGGCCGACGAGGATCTCCTGCGCGGTGAACATGACCTCGACGGTGTGCATGTACGCGGCCACATCGAAGCTGTCGTCACCGACCGAGTCGAGATCGAGGTACTTGAGCAAGTTGATCGAAGCAAGATTGCACGCCGAGTTGTCGAGGTGCATGTATTCCGAGCAGTTGCGCACGACGACGCCGTTGGCGATGTAGCTGTGATTGCGCGGCTCGCTGAGGTTGTAGGTGACCTCGACGCCGTCGTCGGTGCGGGCAACCATGCGAGTAGCGCTCTGGTCGATGTCGTACTGGCGGTGCCCGGCCAGCAACTTGGTCAACTTGGCGGCCTTGCTGGTCACACTGAAGCCGACGACCTCGGCGAAACGCCCGATCGAGCCGGCCGTGATCCGCAGATCGAACATCGCCGAGCTGGCGTAGGCGCGTGCATCGCCGGCGACCGTCGTGTATTCGAACGACACGTCGTCGCTTGCTTGCCTGGTGGCGTAGATCGAGCTGTCAACACCGAGCGTGGAGAGCAGACGTTGTGCCCCCTGGAGCAGCTGCTTCGACGCCGAGCCGAGGCCCACATAGCGGCTCTTGTCACCGTCGTAGACGCAACCATCGGCATCGAACAGGCCACGCAGGAACGATGCGACCACCGGAGTAGGCGCCTCGTTGATCGCCCACGGCACCTGCTTGTCGGCGGCGCGTTTGTCACTCACACCGAGCGCCCGCATCTGCGCGGCGAACGCACGCCGGCTGGCTCGCAACTGCAGGGTGCCGTTGGCTTGTGCCGATGGCTTGGGGAGTGCGCCGTGGTTGACCTCGGCGAGCAACGCCTGGTGTGCCGGCAAGATGTCGGCAACGTCGTCAGTGTTGCCGTACACCGTGGCGACGACATCGCCGGAGATTGAGCCGTCACCGACGAGCCATCCCAGGTAATGACCGAGCTCCTCGCTCCATTTCTCCGGCAACGACAGCCCGGCAACCAGTCTGGAATCGAGGGCTTCACCGGTTACGAGAGTTTCACCGGTTACGAGGGTTTCGGCATCGGCCGACACCGGCAGCGACCACGATGCCATCGTGGCCGGGGACGGGTGGTTCAAGATGCGCACCTGATCGTCGTTGGTGAGCTCGGCAGCCGTGACGTAGCCGCGGTTGGCGGTGAAGATGCGGTGGCCCGCCGTGCAGCGCAGCTCCATACCGTTGGCGAACTCGAGGCGCACGATCTCGTTGACACCCGTCACCATGATCGCCTCGGGGCAGGTCAATTCGAGCCGGTCGGCGGGGGCGTCGGGACTGGTGATGTCGTGGGTGTACACGCCGAACGTCTCGCCCGATCGTGCCCGGTCGAGCAGGTCGACGAACGACACCAGGCCCTTGTCGGTGTGGACGAGCGTGTCGCCCGTGAAGCACGGGTTGGAGCCGTTGATCCGGCCGGTGGCGTGGGCGGTGTGCCACTTGTTGATCGTGGTGTCGAATTGCAGGCCGGGGTCGGCGCACTCCCACGAGGCGGTGGCGATCTGATGCCACAGGTCGCGGGCTCGGACCGTCCGCACGGTTGCTCCGTCCATGACCGCCTTGTAATCCCAGTCGGCGTCGTCGATCACGGCGTTCATAAACTCGTCGCTGACGCGCACCGAGTTATTGGCGTTCTGGTACTGGATGCTGAACGAATCGGTGCCGTCGAGATCCATGTCGAAACCGGCGTCGCGCAGCACGCGGGCCTTGCGCTCCACTTTCGCCTTGCACCACACGAACTCCTCGACGTCGGGGTGGTCGACGTTGAGGATGACCATCTTCGCCGCACGGCGGGTCTTGCCGCCGCTCTTGATCGTGCCCGCCGAGGCGTCGGCGCCACGCATGAAGCTGACCGGGCCGCTGGCGGTGCCGCCGCCGTTGAGCAGCTCGTAGCTGGAGCGAATCTTCGACATGTTCACACCCGAACCCGAACCGCCCTTGAAGATGATGCCTTCTTCTCGGTACCAGTTGAGGATGCCGTCCATCGTGTCGTCGACGGCGAGGATGAAGCATGCGCTGGCCTGCTGGGGTACGCCTTTCACACCGATGTTGAACCACACCGGGCTGTTGAACGCAGCGCGCTGGGTGACCAGGATGAACTTGAGCTCGTCGCGGAACGCCTCGGCCTCGGCGCCGTCGGCGAAGTAGCCGCCCTCGGTTCCCCACGTGGTGATGGTGTTGGCTACCCGGTTGATCACCTGCCGCAGCGAGGTTTCGCGCTCGGGCGTGCCCTGCGCGCCGCGGAAGTACTTTTGGGCGACGATGTTGGTGGCGTTCAGCGACCACGTGACAGGGAACTCCACGCCGAGTTGTTCGAAGGCAACGGTGCCGTCTTTCCAGTTCGAGATCCGCGCGTCACGACGTTCCCAGACCACTTGGTCGAACGGGTCGACACCGGCGGTGGTGAACTGACGGGTGATTCCGATGGACAAACGCTGCGGCGCCAACGACATGACTGCTCCTTCTCCACGAGGGTCGGAACCTCGTACTGACGTGATTTCTTGACGATTTCGAGATGACTTCTTGACAAGTTCTGAACGGGCGCATTTTCGGTGCGTGGCGGATGGGGCGAGGTCCCACTGGAGAACGATCTCCCCAGCACGAACCAGCCGTACCGACCACAAGATGTGGTGTCAGAGCGTCCGGGTTTCCGTCATCCACCACTACGGGTTGGGCGACGGGGTTTGAAGATTACAGCACTGTAACTACACCCGTGTCAACCATTGTCGTGAGGAATCTCTTCCTCCCTGCATGGTTCGCGCCGTCTGCGAAACAGCCACCACAGATGGTGACAAACGGGCACACGACTCCGGGCTGAATGCGGAACTCAGTAATGGCGAACGGTGCGAGTCGCAGGTAGCGAAGCCGGATGACCTCACAACATCGATCTCTCACGAGGGTGAGCGACCGATCTTGACCGTCCGCGCCACGCACCGTTGCCATGACCGGGCGCAACCCTACGGGAATCACCCTGTGGGGAGGAAGAGGGACAACCGTGTGAATTTCCCTGTGGATGACCTGCACAACATGTGGAAAAGTGGCGCAAACGTAGGACCCGACGTGGTTTCGCACCGGACAAGCCGTTGCACAGGGTGCTGGTCGATTGGCGCCGACGCGGAATTGTTCAGATCGCTTGTGGGGCCAGCGCGCTAACGGTGACCGGGATTCCGTTCAGCACGGATGTTCCCGACAACGGATCCATCGCTTCGTGGTCGGCGAGCACGTTGCTGTTCACCCCGGCCCGTTCCGCGGCAACACGCAGCCTCGTCCCCGCGTGATCGTGACCCCAGCCGTGGGGCAAGCTGACCACACCGGGGCGGATCGAATCGGTCACCTCGACGGGGGCGCTGAGCGTACCGACACGACTTCTCACCGTGGCGTGGCCGCCATCGATCAGGCCCAGCCGCGCCGCGTCGTCGGGGTGCACCTGCAACGTGCATCGCTGCTTGCCCTTGACCAGCACGCCGATGTTGTGCATCCACGAGTTGTTGCTGCGCAAGTGGCGTCGGCCGACCAGCACCATGTCCCGGCCACACAGCTCGTCGATCGAGGCCGCGAGCCGGTCGAGATCGGCCATCAGCACAGGATGATCGAGCTCGATGCGCCCCGACGGCGTCCGCAGGATCTCTGGGATGCGCGCCTCGAGCGCACCGAAATCGACGCCATGGGGGTGTTCGATCAACAGCGCCAAGCTGGCGCCGCCCCCCGGTCCAGCACCGAATGCGGCACCGAACGGGCCCGTTTGGAGCATGAAGTCGAGCAATCGCTCGGGACCGCGCCGGCCGTCGGCGCTGAGCTCGGCAAGGATCTCGTCGGGTTCGCGCCCATAGATGACGGACGACGGGTCCGTCACCGCCGAGCGAATCATGCCGGCTACGGCAAGATCATCAATGTCGCCGGGGGCCGCGTCGATCCCCTTGCCCTGAGCGATAAGCGCCAGCTTGGCGAGTATCTCCCACTCGTCGGGCTGCCCCTCGGCGAGGGCCAGCACGGCGGGGCTGTAGTTGGCCACGTTGCGAACCGCGAATTGCAGCAGCAGCACGTCGTAGTGGCTGCGCTGCAGCGGCGACGGGCTGGGCAAGATGACGTCGGCGTGCTTGGTGGTCTCGTTGAGGTAGATGTCGACACTCACCATGAACTCGAGCTCGCGGAGCGCCTCGTCGAGCTGATCGGAGTTGGGCGTGGATAGCACCGGATTCCCGGCAACGGTGATCAGCGCGCGCAGCCTGCCGTCGCCCGGCGTCGTGATCTCCTCGGCCAACGCCGCGGCGGGGTACTCCCCCATCACCTCCGGCAGCGACCGGACCCGCGTCGACCCGCGGCCGATGCGAAAACCAGCTCCCGTGCCCGACTGGCCGCGAGTGCTGGCGCCGCCGGCCACGGGCATCGGGAACATAGCCCCGCCCGGGCGGTCGAGGTTGCCGGTGACGATGTTGACCACATCGATCAGCCACGAGGTGAGCGTGCCGAACTCGGTGGTGGTGGTGCCGATGCGGCCGTACACCGAACCCGACGCTGCATCGGCAAGGTCGCGCGCGACGCTGCGGATCTCGTCGGCCGCCACGCCGGTCGCGTCGGCGACACGCGCTGGAGTGAACTGCGCACAGGCGGCAACCACCGCGTCGAGCCCGTCGAGGTGCTCGCCGACGTGCGTGCCCACGTCGATCCGCCCGTCCTCGGCGAGAGTGGCGACGATGGCGGCGAGCAGCAACGCATCGGTCCCCGGTCTGATGGCCACCCACCGGTCGGCCTCCTCGGCGGTGCGGCTGCGCCGCGGGTCGATCACGACAACCTTGCCACCACGAGCGCGGATCGCTTCGATCCGGCCGGGGAAATCGGGGGCCGTGCACAAGCTGCCGTTCGACGCGTACGGGTTGGCGCCGATGATGACGAGGTGGTCGGTGCGGTCGAGGTCGGGTACAGGAACACTGACCGGCGTGCCGAACACGTAGGCGGCCGCCACCTGGCGGGGCATCTGATCGACCGTGGAGGCGCTGTAGCGCTGACGGGTGCCGACGGCCTGCAGCACCGAGCGGTTGTACAGCATCGCCGACAGGCTGTGGGCCGACGGATTGCCGAGATACATCGCCACCGACTCGCGACCGGTGCGCTCGATCACGCCGAGCAGACCGCGTTCCACCGCTGCCCACGCCTCGGGCCAGTCGACCTCCACGTGGCGGCCGTCACGCTTGACGAGGGGTCGACGCAACCGGTCCGGATCGTCGTGCAGTTGCTTGAGCGTGGAACCCTTCGGACAGATGAAACCGTGACTGAACACGTCGTCACGGTCACCGCGGATGCGCTCCACCTGCTCGTCTCGGACCGTGATCTCGAGCCCGCACCCGGCCTCGCACAGCGGACAGGTGCGATGCGCGATTCGGACGTTGCCCATGCTGTCGGTGTTGGTGTCAATCTCCATGACTGGCATCATCGCGCCCATGCGCCGCCTCTTCCCCCATCCAGTCGCCTTCCCCGACCCAGTCGCGGACACCCCTGAAGCCGACGTGTCAATTGCCGAGGCCTACGCCGCGCCGCGCCCACGCCACGCTGATCGGCCGTGGGTCGGTCTGTGCATGGTGTCGAGTCTCGATGGCTCGATCGCCGTGGAGGGAAGTTCGGCCGCACTCGGCGGCGACGCCGACCGCGCCGTACTGGTCGCGCTCCGCAAGCTCGCCGACCTCGTGGTCGTCGGCGCAGCGACGATACGCGCCGAGGGATACGGGGTGCCGAGCAAGGCCGACCAGCGGGTAGGGATCGTCTCGACCACGGGCGACCTCGACTTCTCGACCAAGCTGTTCACCAGCGGTGCCGGGTTCTTGATCCTGCCGGAATCGGCTCCGCCGGTGCCCGTCGACTCGATCCGGGCCGGAGCCACCGCCATCGACTTTGCCGCGGCGTTCTCCATGATCGACGCGGAGTTCATCCAGGCCGAAGGCGGCGCCACCTTGAACGGGGCCCTCGCCGCAGCCGACCTGATCGATGAGTTGAACCTCACCGTCTCACCCGTGTTCTGCGGCGGTACCGGCCCGCGGCTGACGACCGCAGCACCGCCGATGTGGCATCCGATGAAGCTGGCCCACGTGTTGGAAGCGGAGGGATTCCTGTTCATGAGGTACCTGCGCGACCGCGCCGGCACGTCAGCAGGTGCTTGAGCGCATCTTCTTCAGCAGCACCAGCTCGCGCTGAAAATCGGCGGCGACGTCGAAACCCTTGTACACACTGGCGAAGCGCAGGTAGACCACGTCGTCGAGGAGCCGCAGATGCTCGAGCACGGCCCGTCCCACGATGGCCGTCGTGATCTCACCGGACGTCAGCCGAATCTCGTCTTCGACCCCTTCGGCCAAGGCCTCGATCTGGTCCGCTGACAGCGGTCGGCCTTTCGCCGCAGCGCTCACACCAACCACGATCTTGCAGCGATCGAACGGCTGACGGACCCCGTTCGACTTGGTGATCACCAGCGGTACTTCCTCCATCCGCTCGTACGTGGTGAAGCGATGGTTGCACTGCATGCACGACCGACGTCGGCGGATGGCCAATCCCTCGTCGGATTCGCGCGAATCGATCACCTTGGTGTCGTCGATGTGACAGTGAGGGCAGCGCATGCGGCGGCCACGCTACTGGCCACGCTGCTGGGCGCGGCGCGGCTCCGCATGGCCGACCGACGGGACCTGCTGCGCGCCGCGGACGCTACGGCAGGTAGAGCACTTGGCCGATCTGGATGGATGCACCCGAGTTGAGCGAGACCAACGCGTCGACCACGGTGGATGTGTCGGTGTTGGGGTACAGCCGCTCGGCGATGCGCCACAAGGTGTCGCCTGCCTCCACGACATAGCCCTGGCCGACCGCGGAAACGGAGGCAGGTGCGCCCCCACGGTCGGCCAGGCCGAGCTGCGCCATCGAGCCGACTGACATCACCAGCGCCACCCCGAACGCCGCCGCGCCGATGCGGCGACGACGGTAGGTGGCGTGGGTGGCGTGGGTGGCGTGGGTGGCGTGGGTGGCGTGGGTGCGAGCCGCTGACGTGGCGCGAACGGGAACGTGCACGTGGAACCGGCTTGGGGCGGGAGCGAAGGTGGTCGACATGATGCAGTGCCTTTCAAGCCGGTTGGAGATCGTGAGAAAGAGGGAATGCGAACGCTTGTTCTACGAACTACTGTTCGACAGTATGGCGAACGTTCGTTCGTTTGTCAACCCCCTTCGAACATATGTTGTCCGAACAAATGTTTGACCTCAGCCCCGAACACGCGTACGCTGGGGCCATGGCCGCATCCTCCACTCCCCGCCCGCCCTCCGCCCGTCCGGCCGTCCAGCACATCACCAGCCGCCAACGCGGCATCCTCGATGTGATCGAAACCAGCATGCGCGAGCGCGGCTATCCGCCGAGCGTGCGCGAGATCGGTGAAGCGGTCGGCCTCACCTCGCCGTCCACGGTGCACAGCCACCTCGCCTCGCTCGAGCGGATGGGGTTCATCAAGCGTGACCCGACCAAGCCGCGGGCAATGGAGGTGCGCTTCGATCCCTCATCGGGCGCAGCGATCGAGCGACGTCCGGTCCGCCATGTGCCCCTCGTCGGCGACGTGGCCGCCGGCACCGACGTGTTGGCCCAGGAAAACGTCGAGGAACTGTTCCCCCTGCCGGAGGACTTCACCGGTTCGGGTGATCTGTTCATGCTCCGCGTTCGGGGAGATTCAATGATCGGCGTCGGCATCATGGACGGCGACTTCGTCGTGTGTCGAGCCCAGCCGACCGCCAACAACGGAGAAATCGTCGTGGCTGGTATCCCCGGCGACGAGGGCACCGTCAAGACCTACCAGCGACGTGGCGACACGATCACGCTGCTACCGGCCAACGACCGCCTCGAGCCGATGGTGTTCGACGCTGACCAGGTAGTGGTGTACGGCAGGGTTGTCACCGTGATGCGCCGTCTGTGATCTGCCGGTGACAGCGGGCGGATCAAATTCGGTAATCGGGCTAGGTGGGGCTAGGTGAGCCGCGGCGGTGATCCACCCGCCGGCGGTGGCGGGGGCGGCATCGTCGGCCGCTGTGGCGAACCCGGTTCGAAGGGTTGTGGCCTCGGGGGTTGCGGCGGCGACATGGGTCGCGGCGAACCCGGCGGCGTGTAGTTCGGCGGCGTGTAGGTGGGCGGCAGGCGCGGGGGCTGCTGATGTTGGGCGCCGGGCGGGAACATCGTCGGCGGTGACGATTCCATCAGCCGAGCCGCAGACACCCGCTCGCCACCGTCGTGTGGTGACGATGGTCCGGTCGCCTTCGATCGACGAAGACCCAACAGCACCAGCACGGCCCCGACGATTGCTCCTGCGCCGACTGCAGCGAGCCCGAGGGTCTTCAGCGAATCGGCATCGCCCTTCGGGTCCTTGCCGACCGCGATGGCGAAGTCGTCGTCATCGGATGTCACGGTGATCTCGTACTCGCCCGACTCGACGATGTCGAACGTCGAAATCGACCGGCCGACCGAGCCGTTCGCGTCGTACTCCAACGATTCGTTGTCGTCGAGTTCGACCTGATCGCCGTCGGAGTCGACCAGTTCGAACTCCACATCGGGAAGACCATCGCCGCGGTAGCGGTAATCGCTCTCGGTGCCGGGACAGTCCCCGCGTAGCCGCCCGATCTCACCAACAGTTTCGACGTACACCGTGAAGGTGCCTGTCTGGTCGAACTGCAAGGTCGTGGTGCAGCCGATCGGCGCTCTGGCCAGGCTGGCGACTCCGTCGTCGTAGTTCGATCCGCTGGCCATGATCATCAGCACGCCGCCGACCACGCCGGCGAGCAGCACGACCACACCGGCACCGATGAGTGCCGGTTTGCGCGTTCGTAGTGGGGGCCCGGCGAACGGGGTGGTGGGCTGCACGACCGTCGGTGGTGGCCCACCGAACTGGCCAGTTGGTTCAAACCCCGGCGGGAACTGTTGATACGACATGGTTCACTGCACCCCCAGTCGCTGCGCGACTTGTTCGATTCGGTCGTCAGGTTGTACCACGGCAACCCGGACGTTGTGCGCACCGCCACCTCCGTAGAAGTCACCGGGGCTGACAAGCGCACCGCCTTGCCGTGCGAGTCGTTCGGCAAACGCCCAGCCGTCGCCGGCATCAAACCACAAATAGAAACCCCCCGCCGGCAGGTCGACGGCGATGCCTGACCATGCCGACAACACTGCGGCAGTGCGTCGGAGCCGGGCCTGATACCGCTCGCGCTGCTCGCGTACGTGCTTGGCGTCGGCCAGCGCGACTAGCCCGGCTGCCTGGGCCGGCCCGGGCACCATCATGCCGACGTGCTTGCGGACCTCTTTCAGGTAGTTCACCAGGTCGCCGTCGCCTGCATAAAACCCCACGCGCACACCAGCCAGATTGGAACGCTTCGACAGCGAATGCACTGCGACCACCCCATCGAGGCCGGATTCCAGCACCGTTCGGGGAGCGCCCTGCCACGTGAACTCTGCGTAGCACTCGTCGCTGAACACCGGCACCCCGTGCGTTCGCCCCCACGCTGCCGTCTGGTCGAGATCGCTGAGCGCCCCGGTGGGATTCGACGGACTGTTCACCCACAGCATCACCGCGTTCGCCGCATCGGCGGGTTCGATCGAGTCGAGGTCGATGCCGCCATCGGGTCGCATCGCCACGGCGACCGCCCGGCATCCCGCCAGCACGGCACCCATCTCGTAGGTGGGATAAGCGACGGCGGGGTGCAGCACCACGTTGCGCGTGGGGGTGCGCAGGCGGAGGTAGTGCGGGGTGGTTGCCACGAACTCTTTGGTGCCCACACACGCGGCGATGTGATCGACCGGCACGTCGACCGAGAAACGGTCGCCGATCCAGCGCTGCATTGCGGTCCGCAACGCGACGGTGCCGATGCTCGGCGGATAGCCGCGCTCGGAATTCGACGAACTCAGCGCCGCGACCACGGCCGGAGACGGCGGATCGCACGGCGTGCCGACCGACAGATCGACGATCCCACCAGGGTGCTCGGCGCACACCGCGGCCAGCCCATCGAGGCGGTCGTACGGGTAGGGCGGAGGGACGAAACCTTCAGGCGGCAACATGCGCACCCATCATGGCCGACTCAGGACGCGACGACCACGAACTCGGCGAGGCGCCCCGCCGACGCGGCGGCGAGGCGGGCACGAATCCGCACCCCACCATCTTCGTGAACGGTCGACACAACCTCGCCCTCGCGGTGCACGGCGGCGATGAGGTCGCCGCGCTCATAGGGGATGAGCAGTTCGAACGGGGTGTTGATCGCCCGTAGCCGATCGGCCAAGGTGGCCAAGAAGTCATCAATGCCCGAACCGGTTGCGGCGCTGATCATCACCGACCCCTCGTTGTCGGCGACGAGCTCCTCGGCCGATTCCAACGCGATGTCGGTCTTGTTGAACACCAACAGTTCCGGCACATGATCGGCTTTGATCTCGGCCAGCACGCCACGCACGGCGCGGACCTGGCCGGCAGGATCAGCAGCCGACGAATCGACGACGTGAACCAAGAAATCCGACTGGGCGGCAACTTCGAGCGTGCTCTTGAACGCCTCGATCAGCCCGTGCGGCAGTCGGCGCACGAACCCGACGGTGTCGCTCAGTAGCACCGGCTCGCCACCGGGTAAGGCAAGGCGGCGCGTGGTGGGATCGAGCGTGGCGAACAGGCGGTCCTCGACGAGCACCCCTGCCTGCGTGAGCCGGTTGAGCAGCAGGCTCTTGCCAGCGTTGGTGTAGCCGACGATCGCCACCGCAGCCAGGCCGCTGCGCTCACGGCTCTTGCGCTGCAACGAGCGGGTCTCGCGCAGCTCGGCCAGCTCGTGGTCGAGGCGGGTGATCCGGCGCATCAGGGTCCGTCGATCCGTCTCGAGCTTCGTCTCGCCCTTGCCACGGGTGCGGGTGCCGATACCACCGCTTTGCTGGGACAGGTTGGCTTTGCTCCCGCGCCGCAACCGGGGCAGGCGGTAGCGCAGCAACGCCAACTCCACTTGCGCCTTGCCTTCCAGCGTGTGCGCGTTCTGACCGAAGATGTCGAGGATGACGGCAGTCCGGTCGATCGCGGTACGGCCGAGCAGTTTCTCCAGGTTGAACTGCTGGGCTGGGCTCAGATCGTTGTCGAACACCACGGTGTCGGCGTCGACGGCGAGACAGATCTCGCGCAACTCTTCCACCTTGCCCTTGCCGATGAACCATGTGTGATCGGGGGCGCTGCGACGCTGCACCAGGCGCGCCGCCTCATCGGCACCGGCGGTGTCGATCAGCAGCGCAAGTTCATCGAGTCCGGCTTCGGTGTCGCCGTCGGTGTGCCCCGGAAGGGTCACCCCGACGAGCACGATTCGCTCTCGTCTGCTGCGCTCGATCAGCGTCTCGCCGAGTGCTTGGTTGTATGGATTCGTCATTCGGTTGGTGCACCTGCCGGATTGGGGTCGGGGATCTCGACCACCACGTGAGCAACGAACACGGCGGGGCCGATCAAGGTGGCATGACCGGGCTCGGGCTCGTCGAGCACAACCTTGGCACGCCCTCCATCCATCTGCACGGTGATTTCCCCGGAAGACGCCGAAACCAGACCCCACGATCGCGCTGCCCACGCGCTGGCGCACGCACCTGTGCCGCAGGCCTCGGTAATTCCCGCACCGCGCTCGTGGACGCGCATCCGGATCGATGCGGAGTCACGACCAGGTTCGATGATCTCCAGGTTCGTGCCGGGAACCGCCGCGCCGAGCGCCACCAGGTCGACGACATCGACGTCATCGACGCCCACCACGGTGTGGGGGTTGCCAAGGCTGAGGTGGGCGACGGGGCGATCGGGGTTGCAGCCGATCTCGTCCCATCCCTCGGGCGACCCGATAGGCACGACAGCACCCATGTCGACACGCACGTCGAGGGTGTCGACTGACGCAGTCGCGGCCAGACGGACGAGCCGGGGACCGGCATCGGTGGAGATCAACAGGTCGTCGAGGTTGCCCCGCCGGGCCGACAGCGCCTGGGCGAAACAGCGAATCCCGTTGCCGCTCATCTCCGCCCGGGTCCCGTCGGCGTTGAACAGTGTCATCGCTGCTGCGTGACCCACGCTCGGCTCACCCACGAGCAGACCATCGGCGCCAACGCCTCGTCGCCGGTCACACAACAGGCGGGCGAGCGCGGCGAGGTCCTCGACATCGGGGTGGAACACCACGAGGAAATCGTTGCCGAGACCATGGTGCTTGGTGAGCTCGAGCTTCACGTGTGCAGCCCTCGAACCGATGAGAACGACGCAGTCGACAGTCGTTCAGAAATGACGGGGAGCACTTCGGCGACGGGATCGGCGTGGATGTCGACCCACTGTATTCGCGGGTCGCGGCGGAACCACCGCTCTTGACGCACCGCGAACTGCCGTGTGCGCAGCACGATTTGCGCCACCGCTTCGTCGAAGGAAACCGCCCCGTCGAGGTAGCTCAGCAACTCCCGGTAGCCGAGCGCCTGGCGAGCCGTGCGCGAGAGCTCTGGCCACGTTGTGAGCACGGACTCGACCTCGGCAAGCAAGCCGGCTTCAAGCATGTGTTGCACCCGCCGCTCGATCCGGTCTGCGAGCTCGGGACGGCCCCAGCGCAACCCGATCTGCACGAAGCGGGTCGGCGGGTACACGCCGAGGCCGGGACCGAACGAGCTGAACCTCCGACCACTGCCGAGGCACACCTCGAGCGCCCTGACGACCCGACGGGCATTCGCCGGCTTGATCTTCGCCGCCGCGTCCGGATCGAGCGCAGCGAGTTCGCGGTGTAGGTCTTCGACCGGTTCCGACACGGCGCGCGCCTCCAGCGCTTCGCGTATCTCGGGCCACATTCCGGGCAGCTCCATCGGGTCAGTGACGGCGCGCAGGTACAGCCCCGTGCCGGCAACGAGAACCGGGCGACCACCGCGATTGTCGATCTCGGCAATTGCCCGGTTCGCGGAAATCGCGTACTCAGCGAGGGCGAAGTCGTGATCCGGTGCAACGAGGTCGAGGCAGTGGTGGACGACGTGGGCCTGGTCTCGCCATGTCGGCTTCGCCGTGCCGATGTCCATCGCCCAGTACACCTGCATCGCATCGACAGCAATGATCTCCGCAACACCGTCGACCGGAGCGGCCGGGTCCCCAGTGTTCGCCAGATGTTGAGTAGCGCGGGCGAACGCCATGGCGACATCACTCTTGCCGCTCGCGGTCGGACCGACAATGACGAGCGGAGCGTTCAACCGGCCAGCACGGGGATGCGCCGCTTGTGAGCCGGTTCGCTGATCATCGACCGGAACTCGCCGAGCAGGTGGTGTGGCGCTGCCGCGACGATCTCGACCATCGCATAGGCACCGGTTCGCACCGGATGCGGGGGGATGAAGTGGACCAGCTTGTTCTGGCGGGTGCGCGCCGAGAGCTGCGTCGGGTCCTTGCGGCTCGGCCCCTCGACGAGCACCTCCTCGACCCGGCCGATGCGGTCACGGTGCTTGATGAGCGCTGAGCGCTCGACCACGATTCGTAACCGCTCGAAGCGTTCCGTGATCACCTCGGGGGCGACGAAGTGCTGCACCATCGTTGCCGCCTCGGTTCCCTCGCGCGGCGAGAACACGAAGGTGTACGCGTAGTCGTACTCGGCGGCCGCGGCGACTTCGAGAGTGCCGACGAAGTCGGACTCGGTCTCTCCGGGGGAAGCCGACGATGATGTCGGTGCTGACGGCGAGATCGGCAACCCGAGCTCGCCCTGCCGCCAGCCGGTCGAGGTACCGCTCGGCGGTGTAGCCGCGATGCATCAAGGCCAGCACGCGGTCGGAACCGCTTTGCAGGGGATAGTGAAGGTGCTCGCACACCGCCGCCGTCTCGGCCATCGCGGCGAATGTGTCGGGGCGCATGTCTTTGGGGTGCGGGCTGGTGAAGCGGACCCGGCGGATGCCCTCAACCCGACCGACCGCGGAGAGCAGGTCGGCGAACAGGGGCCGTAACTTCGCTTGGTCGTCGCCCGCGCGACGTAGGTCGAGTTGCAGATCGCGGCCGTAGCTGTTGACGTTCTGACCCAACAGGGTGACCTCGGTGACGCCTTGCCCGGCAAGCACGGTGACCTCGTCGATGATCTCGGCGAACGGGCGGCTCATCTCGACGCCGCGAACGCTGGGCACGATGCAGAACGCGCACGAGTTGTCGCAACCGATCTGGATCGTGACCCAGGCGTTGTAGGAGGTTTCGCGCCGAGCGGGAAGCGCCGACGGGAACAGCGCATGGTCATCGATCACGGCCGCATCGAGGATCTCAGTGATCGGCCCGTACACCCGTGCATGTTCGAGCAGTTCCCCGGCACGGTGCACGTTGTGCGTGCCGAGCACCACATCGGTCCACGGTGCGCGCTGCTGCACGATGTCGCGATCCTTTTGGGCGAGGCATCCCGACACCACGATCTGGCGGCCATCTTTGAGTTCTTTCCACGCCTTGAGGTGGCCGAGGTTGCCGTACAGCTTGTTGTCGGCATTCTCACGGATGCAGCATGTGTTGACGACGACAACGTCGGCATCGGTCTCGTCGGACACCGCAACGAGACCGTCGGCATCGAGCAACCCAGCGATTCGCTCGGAGTCGTGTTCGTTCATCTGGCACCCGTAGGTGCGCACGACATAGGTGCGGGTCACGGTCGTGAAGGCTACCGGCGCTGCCCAGCGTCAATCAGGCTTGGGAGGCGCTGGACCGTTGCCAGCCCAGCGCCTCGTAGAACGCCGTCGACCGGGACACATCGGCCACCCCGAGGGTGACCAAGCTGAGATGTGCCGTCACGCTCATGCGGACGTGGTTAGCGCTGGTTAACGGTTGATGTTGATCGGCTGATCATCGGCGTCGGAGAACGTGTCGTCGCCGGCGTCACCGGCGTCGCCAGCATCGGTGACGTCGGTGACGTCGGTGAACTCCTCGTCGCCGAGGCCCGCCTGTTTGCGGACCCGGTCGGAGATCTCCATCATCACCTCGGGATTGCTTGCCAGGTAGTTCTTGGCGTTCTCTCGCCCCTGGCCGAGCTGTTCACCGTCGTAGGTGAACCATGCCCCCGATTTCTTGATGATGGTCATGTCGACGGCCATGTCAAGCAGCGAGCCCTCACGACTGATGCCCTTGCCGTACATGATGTCGAACTCGGCCTGACGGAACGGCGGCGCCACCTTGTTCTTGACCACCTTCACCCGCGTGCGTGAACCGGTGATCTCCGTGCCGTCTTTGATGCTTTCGATCCGGCGGATGTCGAGGCGCACCGAGGAGTAGAACTTCAGTGCCCGACCGCCAGGCGTGACTTCGGGGGAACCGAACATGACGCCGATCTTTTCGCGCAGCTGGTTGATGAAGATGGCGACGGTGTTGGTCTTGTTGAGGTTGGCGGTGAGCTTGCGCAGCGCCTGGCTCATCAGCCTGGCCTGGAGACCGACGTGGGTATCGCCCATCTCGCCTTCGATCTCGGCCCGTGGGGTGAGTGCCGCCACCGAGTCGATGACGATGACGTCGATGGCTCCGGAGCGCACCAGCATGTCGGTGATCTCGAGCGCCTCTCGCCCGTGTCGGGCTGGGAGATCAACAGCTGGTCGACATCGACGCCGATGGCCCTCGCATAGATCGGGTC
>JANNHO010000007.1:0-17297 GCA_031404435.1 Acidimicrobiaceae bacterium
GACAGGCTGCACTTGTCGCCGGAAAAACTGTCCCTGGACGGCAAGGGTGTGTCGAAGATCAAGGTCAAAAACCCGGTTGTGGAGATGGACGGTGACGAAATGACCCGGATCATCTGGAAGGTCATCAAGGACAAGCTGATCCTGCCGTACCTCGACATCGAGCTCGACTACTACGACCTCGGCATCGAGCACCGCGATGCCACCGACGACCAGGTCACCATTGATTCGGCCAACGCCACCAAGCGTCACGGGGTAGCCGTGAAGTGCGCGACGATCACTCCCGACGAGGACCGCGTCGTGGAGTTCGGCTTGAAGAAGATGTGGAAGAGCCCCAACGGCACGATCCGCAACATCCTCGGCGGCGTCATCTTTCGTGAGCCGATCGTCATCTCCAACATTCCTCGCCTCGTGCCAGGCTGGACCAAGCCGATCGTCATCGGCCGCCACGCCCACGGTGACCAGTACAAGGCCACCGACTACAAGGTGCCCGGTGCTGGCTCGGTGACGATGACGTATGTGCCCGCCGATGGCAGCGCGCCGGTCGAGATGACGATTGCCGAATTCGGCGCCGACGGGGGTGTGGCGTTGGGGATGTACAACTTCAACGACTCGATCCGTGATTTCGCCAGGGCCTCGCTGCGCTATGGGATTTTGCGCAACTACCCCGTCTATCTCTCCACCAAGAACACAATCCTCAAGGCGTACGACGGCTCGTTCAAGGATCTGTTCCAAGAGGTGTACGAGACCGAGTTCAAAGCCGAGATGGACGCTGCCGGTCTCACCTACGAGCATCGCCTGATCGACGACATGGTCGCCTGCGCGATGAAGTGGGAGGGCGGGTACGTGTGGGCCTGCAAGAACTACGACGGTGATGTGCAAAGCGACACCGTTGCCCAGGGGTTCGGTTCGCTCGGTTTGATGACGAGCGTGCTGATGACCCCCGATGGCAAGACCGTCGAGGCCGAGGCTGCGCACGGCACCGTCACCCGCCACTACCGCGAGCACCAGAAGGGCAACGCCACCTCCACCAACCCGATCGCGTCGATCTATGCGTGGACCCAGGGCCTCACCTACCGCGGCCGGATGGACGGCAACGACAAGCTGATCGGCTTTGCCGAGGCGCTCGAACAGGTGTGCATCCAGACCGTCGAAGCCGGCGAGATGACCAAGGACCTCGCCTTGTTGATCGGTCGTGACGCGCCCTGGCTGACCACCGAAGCGTTCCTCGACGCACTCGATCGCCGCCTGCAAACCAAGATGTCCTGACCGGCGCCAGTTCGCTCGTCAGCGTTCTCGGGCGAGATCACGTTTGGCGGTGCGCGCCAGCGTGAACACGAATGCGGGGTCGTGAATGCGGTCGTCGATGGTCAGCCGGCAAGCGTAGGTTCTGTGCCGATGAAGATCCGCCGCATTGCCATGACCGGCGACGCCACCGACGACGCCGCACATGCCGGCAGCCTCGTGCAGCACGCCTACTTCGCCCTTGCCGGTTATGAGCGTGACCCGGAGTACGACGTGACGCTCGCCGACGTGGCGTCTCGGGCCGGCGAAGCCGAGGTGATCGTGGCCGAGCTCGACGGCACGTTGGTGGGGTGCCTCACGTTCGTACCGGGCGCCGGTGGGGCGCACTTCGAGTTCGACGATCCCGATGCGTGCAGCTTCCGCTACTTCGGTGTCGACCCGGCGGTGCAGGGTCGTGGAGTGGGGGAGGCGATGGTGCAGTGGTGCATCGCCGAGGGTCGCCGTCTCGGCCGAAGTCGGATGCGGATCCACACGTTGGCATCGATGATCGGTGCGCAACGGCTGTACTGCAAGCTCGGTTTCCGTCGCACCCCAGAGTTCGACGAAGATTGGGACGGGATCATCGGGTTGGCGTTCGTGTTGGATTTGTGACCGCAGCGACGCAAGGAGATTGAACATGAGCGTGACATGGGAGCAACCGGCACCGGGGCAGTGGGCGCTTGACCGTTCGCACATGCCGCCTGGGTGCACGCCGATGGTCCAACACATCGCCGGGCGTTCGATGCCGGCGGGGATGCGACGGGTGTTTGCCGCCTTGGGCACACCGCTCGAGACACTCGACGTGCGCTTCGTCAACGGCCACTTCTACTCGCGGTTGCGCCCGCTGATCTCGCCGGACAAGCCGGCCGCCAAGTTGCCCCCGTTGCCGCTCCTGAAGCTCGTCGTGCGGCTGCATCCCGAGATGCGCCGCCGCAACAAGATGGCCGGCGTCATGCGGGCCACCGAGCCATGGAACGAGGTGATCGCCGATTGGCACAACGGCGGAAAGGCCATGATCGAGGCCAAGAACCTCGCATTGCAAGACGTCGAGCTGACCACGCTGTCCGACGACGAAGCGGTCCAGCACGCACGAACCTGCATCGACCATTGCCTTACGTACTGGGAGCATCACTTTTGGCTGCATGGCTTCGACCTCGGCCCGATCGGGCAGTACCTCTTCGAAGCGCAGCAGTGGCACCTCGACCCGCACGAGCTGCTCTCGCTGCTGGAGGGTGCGTCACCGTCGACCAGTGCGCCAGCCACCGCGGCGCTCCAGATCCGCGCCGCGGTCGACAGCCTCGGTGCTGTACCGGCGACGTTGGCCGAGCTACGCGCCCTGTCGCCGGAGATCGACGTGGCGGTCGGTGCGTACCTGCGTCATCGCACTGCGGTGTTGTTTTCTCGCTATGACATCGATGGCGTCACCCTCGGCGAACGCCCAGATTTGGTGCTGGCCAGCATTCTCGGCGCGGTTGCTCGTGATTCCAGCGATGCCGTTCGCGAGCGCACTGCAGCAGTGCGGGCTCGTGTGTCCGCCGAGCACGTGGCCCGATTCGACGAGATCCTGCGTCAAGCCCGCAGCGCGATGGACCTTCGTGACGACAACGGACCGACCACAGCCGAGTGGCCGCTCGGACTGCTCCGCCTGGGACTGCTCGAACTCGGCCGCCGACTCGTCGCCTCCGGCCACATCGCCGATCGCGACCTTGCGCTCGAACTGCTTCCCGACGAAGTGCGGCCTGGGCTGATCTCCGCTGCGCCGGCGGCTGCCGAGCTGATCCGTCGCCGAGACGGGCGCGCTGCGCAACGCCTGCTCGAGGCCCCGCGGGTGCTTGGGCCCGACGAACCGGCACCGCCGCTCGAGGTACTGCCGGCCAACCTGGCTCGCCTCGTCGGCATGGTGCAAACGGTGATGCAGCACCTCGGAATGGATGGCGTCGTCTCCGCATCGGGCCTGCATGGGTCTGGCATCGGGTCGGGCGTGGTCACGGGTCGAGCGCGTGTGGCCAACTCGCCGGAGGAGGCGTTCGACCTACTCGAGCCAGGTGACGTGCTTGTCGTGCACAGCACCACGCCCGCCTACAACCTGGTGCTGTCGCTCGCCGCGGCGGTGGTCACGGTGGAGGGTGGCCCGATGAGCCACGCTGCCGTGTTGGCCCGTGAGCTCGGGATCCCCGCCGTGGTGGGTGCGGCGGCGGCGCTCACCGACATCCCCAACGGGGCCACCGTCGAGGTGGATGCCGATGCTGGCGAGGTGCGTGTGCTATCGGCCGGCTGAACCGATGGAGGCCTGAGCGTGTGAGACTGCGCCGATGAGAGCGGTCGTGTTACACGCGCATGGCGGGCCGGAAGTGCTGACGATCGAGGAGGTGGCCGCTCCGGTTCCTGGTCCCGACGAGGTGCTTGTCGATGTGGCCGCGACGGCGATCAACCGTGCCGATGTGTTGCAGCGGATGGGCATGTACCCGAGTCCGCGAGCGGCCGCAGTGGAGATCCCGGGGCTCGAGTTCGCCGGCACCGTGGCCTCGTGCGGCGAGCGGGTCGCGATGTGGAAGCCCGGCGACCGGGTGATGGGGATCGACGCCGGCGGCGGCTACGCCGAGCAGATCGCCACCCACGAACGCCAACTGCTCGCTGTGCCAGCCGGGATCGATCTGGTCCACGCGGCGGCGATCCCCGAGGTGTTTCTCACGGCATGGGATGCACTGGTGGTGCAGGGTCGCCTCACCAGCGGTCGCTGGGCGCTGGTCCACGCCGGAGCGTCCGGCGTCGGCACCGCCGGAATCCAGATTGCGAAGGCGGTCGGGGCTCGCATCGCCGTCACCTGCTCGACCGGCAAGGCCCGTGCGTGCCGCGACCTCGGTGCCGACGTGGTGCTCGAACGCTCACCACACGATTGGCTGAGCGATGCGACCGCTGCTGTGCCCGGAGGTTTCGACGTGGTGCTCGACGTGATCGGCGGGGACGAGATCGGCCGCAACCTGCAGGCCGTTGCCCAGCGGGGGACCATCGTTCAGGTCGGGCTGATGGGCGGCGGAACCGTGCCGGTCAACGTCGGGTTGCTGATGGGCAAGCGAGCCACATGGATCGGCACGACGCTGCGCGCCCGCCCGATCGAGGAAAAGGTCGCCCTCACCCGCCGCTTCGCAGCGGAGATGCTGCCGCTGTTCGACACGGGTGCGCTACGTCCGGTGATCGACAGCGTGCATGCCTTCGACGCGATCGCCGACGCCCACCGGCTGATGGAATCCAACGCCAACACCGGCAAGATCGTCGTGCGGGTCGCCTGAGGGAGGCCAGGCCCCGCCCCGCAGCGAGCGCTTTCAGCCGCCGACTCGCACCGTTCTCGTGTGCCAGCCTGTGGCCCCGTCGGGATCGGGACGGGCGACCTCGTCGGTCTGGGTCTCGCCGGTGCTGTCGGTGGCGCGCACTTGGATCGTGTGTTCGCCAGGCGTCGCGTCCCATTCGTACAGCCACTGGCGCCAGGTGTCGACGGTGACGTCTGCGCCGAGGCGTGCCTCTGTCCACGAACCGTCGTCTACACGCACCTCGACCTTGGCGATTCCGCGCTGCTGTGCCCAGGCAACCCCGGCAATCGCGACCTTCCCTGGCTGCAGGTCGTCGTCGCGCCGCGGTACATCAATGCGCGACTGGGTTTTCACCGGCGCATCTCGTGACCAGCCGCGCGGCACCCAGTACCCGACCGCATCGTTCCAGCGGTTCAGGTCGAGGCTGCTCAACCACTTGGTCGCACTGACGTAGCCGTACAGGCCGGGCACGATCACCCGCGCCGGGAAGCCATGGCGGAGGGGGAGCGGCTCGCCGTTCATCCCGATTGCGATCAGCGCGTCGCGGCCGTCGCGGGCGACCTCCACGGGAAACCCGCACGTCCACCCGTCGACCGATGTGCCGAACACCTGCTCGGCGTCGGGGCTGACCCCGGCCTCGTCGAGCAGATCCGACAGCGGGACGCCTTGCCACACGGCAGTGCCGATCAGGTTGCCGCCCACCTCGTTCGAGACGCAGGCAATGGTGATGACCCGTTCCACCTGAGGTCGGGCGAGCAGGTCGTCGTAGGAAAGGGTGAGTGGCCGCTCCACCATTCCGCCAATGGTCATGGTCCATCGATCGAGGCGGATGCGTGGCACCGAGAGCGCCGTGTCGATGAGGTAGAAGTCGTCGTTGGGAGTGATGAACGGCGTCACCGGGCTGAGCGTCGCCTCGGCGGGGATTTCAGGCGCGGCCGAGGACACGGTGCCGCGAAGCGGTGAATCCGGCCCGGTCGTCGATTCGGCGTTCCCGCCGGTTTCCGTCGCTGTTTCGGTTCCCGTCGTGGTTTCGGTTTCTGCGGCCACGGGGGGCAGTTCGTCGGGCGCCGCAGCGCGGATGCGTTCAATTCTCTGGTTCTCAAGACGCCGCGCCGACGCCGCGGCAAGCACCGCCACGCCGGCGGCACCTGCGGCAGCGGCTGTGAACCGGCGACGATCCCAACCGTCCGGCACTTGTGATGTGGCGGGACGTTCGTGGGCCGGGTCGGTGGCCGCGATCTTCCGTGACAGGTACCAGATCAGACCCGCACCACACACAGCGCCGATCATCGCCGGAATCGCCGACTGCAGATCGCCCGCCGGGCCGGGCCGATTGGCGGCAACGATCGCGCCGGCCACGCCGAACACTGCGATTGCCCCGGCACCGATCAGCGGCCGCCGTCGCGCCACCAGACCGACGACCAGTGAAAGGGCGGCGATCGTGGCCACCATTCCGACCCGCAGGGCGAGCTTGTCGTTCATTCCGAACCAGTCGATGGCGAGGTCCTTCAGCCACTTCGGGGTGTGATCGATGAACTCGCTACCGACTGCGTTGAGGGGCGAATCGACATCGAGCACCGCAGCCACGAACAGCCCGACGGCGACTGCGCTGCCCGCCGATACCAGCCCCGCGGTTGGGCCCGCCCACTGCGGCAGCGGGTCGGGTTGCCGGCGGGGGGAGCGCGGGTCGGTTTCGGGTCGGGTGAGCTGCGATGTCATGGGGAGACTCCTGTGCCGTACGGGCTTGGGGATTCCTGGTTCGTCGCGATCTGGAGCGACGCGATCTGGCTTGCTGTGACACGGTTTTCTGGGACATGGTTTTCTGGGACATGGTTCGGGGCGAGGTGGCTGCTGGATGGGCCTTGGGGTGACGAAACCGGCAGCGTCAGCGGGAGGCCGGCGCGAGTGGGTGCACTTGCAGGGCTCGGTGGCCGACCGATCGGCAGTTCGACGTGCACGGTGCCGCCGGGCGTGTCGCCCAGCCAGATTCGGCCGCCATGACTCGTCACGATCGCCCGGCAGATCGCCAGCCCCAGACCCGAGTTCCCGGTCCGTGAGTTGCGCGACGGATCGGCGCGGTGGAACGGTTCGAAGGCGGTCTCGCGAAACTCTGCCGGGAAGCCAGCGCCACGATCGGTGACGCCGATGCAGACCGTGTCTGCGGTCGTGGTGATCGAGATCGTGACCACCTCGCCGTCAGGGCTGTGGCGCACCGCATTGTCCGTGAGGTTGCGGATCACCCGGGCCAGGTCCAGCGGGCTGCCCATCACCCAAGCGGGGCCGTCGGTACGCATCTGAAACGTGATCCGGCGGCGATGGGCCAGTGGTGCCAACGCCTCCACAGCTTCGTCCGCCAGTTCCGCCAGCGAAACCGGGATCGTGGTCGATGCAGCGTGCCCCGACACGAGGCGGGAAAACTCGATCATCTGTTGGATCATCGTGTCGAGCGTGCCGATCTGTGCCGCCAGCAGGCTGTAGTAGCGCTGCGGATCGGGGGCCACGCCGTCTTCGAGGCTCTCCACCGCGGCCTGCATCGCCGCCAACGGGGTGCGCAGATCATGACCGATACTGGTGAACAGGTGTTGGCGGGCAGAGGCCATCTTCGTTTGCTCGATGTCGGCCAGCCGGAGGGCTTCGATCATCTGATCGAGCGCTGCTGCGGTCGCTCCCACCTCGTCGCGGCGAATGACACCCGTGCTCACGTGCAAGTCGCCGGCGGCAACCTGCTGGGCAACGTCACCGAGGCGGCGCACGTCGCGTGTGATCGGGCGGGCAAGTTGGCTGGCCACCACGAGCGAGATGCCCGATGACAACACGAGCACCACCAGAAACAACCGGTAGTCGTGTGACGACACGAACATTGCGTTCGATGCAGCCGAGGAGGTGACCGCGCCCACGGTGAGCGAGCAGAACCCAACGGCAAGCGCGACGCCGGCCACGCTGGCTCGCGACGACACCAGCTTGGCCAACAGCGGGGTCAATGCTGCAGCCAGCACGGCAGGACCGACGAGGACGACCAGCAGGTGCGCACGGTCGCTCGAAGGCGGCCGCAACAGCACCTCGGCGAGTACGACGGTGAGCGCGACGAGGCCTGTGAGGGCCAGGAGCAGCCGCTTGGTCATGGTTCGAACCGGTAGCCGACTCCCCATACGGTGGTGATCCACCGCGGCTGTTCGGGGTCGGACTCGATCTTGTTGCGCAATCGCCGCACGTGCACGGTGACGGTTGCCGGATCCTGGTAGTCGGCCGAGGAATCCCACACGCTGACAAGCAACTGGGCGCGCGAGAACACCTGCCGCGGATGGGCCGCAAGGTAGGCGAGCAGGTCGAACTCCTTGGCGGTCAAGCTGACCTGCCGGTCGCCGGCGCAGACCTCGCGCGAGGTTGTGTCGATACGGAGCCCGTCAAAGTCGAACACGCTGGTCCCCGCTGGGGCGGCACTGCGGCGCAGCACGCTGCGCACCCTGGCAACCAGCTCGCGCGGCGAAAACGGTTTGACCACGTAGTCGTCGGCACCGAGCTCCAGCCCGAGCACCCGGTCGGCTTCGTCGACGCGCGCTGTGAGCAAGATGACTGGGATTCGCTGCCCCAGGTCACGCAGTACGTCGAGCCCGCTGCGATACGGCAGCATCACGTCGAGCACGATCAGATCGGGAACGAATGACTCCACCACCGCCAGCACGTCGTGGCTGTCGCCAAGCTCGCGAACCACGAATCCGTCACGTTCGAGGTACTGGACGACGACCTCGCGAACGGTCGGCTCGTCGTCGACCACGAGAACCCGTGCAGCGTTCACAGAGCCCACGATACGGAACCTCGCCGCGCCGCGCTGGGAAGCGACCCGAGTGTTTTCCAGTTGTTTCGCAGTCAGGCTGGCGCGATCGGTGGTGGTCGAGGTGCTGGCGCCGGTGTCAACGGGCGAACGAGCTAGCGGGCGCTGAGCGGCTTGTAATCGCGCTCGCCCGCACCGGCGTACCACTGGCGCGGGCGGCTGATCTTTTGGTCCTTGTCGCCGAGCAGTTCTTGCCAGTGAGCCAGCCAACCGACGGTGCGCGGGATTGCGAACAACACGGTGAACATCGCCACCGGAAATCCGAGAGCCTGGTAGATCAACCCCGAGTAGAAGTCGACGTTGGGGTACAACTTGCGGCTGGTGAAGTATTCGTCGCTGAGCGCGACCTCTTCGAGCTTGAGGGCGATGTCGAGCAGCGGGTTCTTGCCCGTCACTTCGAACACGTCGTACGCGGTCTTCTTGATGATGGTGGCTCGTGGGTCGTAGTTCTTGTACACCCGGTGCCCGAAGCCCATCAGGCGCCCGCTCTTACCGCTCTTCACGTCGGCAATGAATGCGGGCACGTTGTCGATGTGGCCGATCTCGGTGAGCATCCGCACCACGCCCTCGTTGGCCCCGCCGTGCAGCGGGCCGTACAGCGCTGAAGCGGCTGCCGCAGCGGACGAGTACGGATCGGCGTGGCTGGAGCCGACGACGCGCATCGCCGTGGTGCCGCAGTTCTGCTCGTGGTCGGCGTGGAGGATGAACAACACGTCCATGGCTCGCTCGAGTCGCGGGTCGAGTTCGTAATCGCCGATCTTCCACATCATGTTCAAGAAGTTGGCCGGGAACGACAGGTTGTTGTTGGGATACACGAACGGCAAGCCCACGGAGAATCGGTAGCACATCGCCGCCAGCGTGGGCATCTTCGCGATCAGGCGCAGGATCTGCTTGTCGCGGCTGTCTTTGTCGTGGATGTCCTTGGCGTCGTTGTAGAACGTGCCGAGAGCGGCCATCGAGCTGACGAGCATCCCCATCGGATGAGCGTCGTAGTGGAAGCCGTCGACGAAACGCTTGCGCATGTTCTCGTGAATGAAGGTGTGGTGCACCACCTCGTTGGTCCAGATCTCCAGCTCGGCCGCGGTCGGCAGTTCCCCGTTCAACAGGAGGTAGGCCACTTCGAGGTAGGTGCTCTGCTCGGCCAACTGTTCGATCGGGTAGCCGCGATAGCGCAAGATCCCGGCATCGCCGTCGAGGTAGGTGATAGCGCTCTTGCACGCCGCGGTTTGCATGTACGCCGGGTCGTAGATGTACAGCGACGGATCGAGCTCGCGAACCGCCGATGCGGGGAAGACCCCGTCGGTGATCGGAACGGTCACGGTCTTGCCGGTGCGATCGTCGGTGATGGTGATGGTGTCGGGCACGTTGCTCCCTCGGGTGACACGGAAACGGACTGGGGCTTGCTCCCCGGCGGTGAGACTACCGGTGGCCGGGTCAGAGGCCATTGGTCAGCGGCTCACAGTGGAGTGTTGTCGTGCGGCCGTGGCTGGAGTCGCTCGCGTTTGTCGATCAGCGTCTGGAGCGCATGCCCGATCACCGAACGGGTCTCCGCGGGTTCGATGACGGCATCGATGTAGCCCCGGTCGGCTGCAATGTACGGGTTGAGCAGGCGTTCGGCGTAGTCGGTCTCGAACGCAGCCCGCTCGTCGGGTGTTGCCCGACGTTGCAGGATTGCCGCGGCCTGACCTGCGCCCATCACCGCGAGCTCCGCCCAGGGCCACGCGACGCATAGGTCGTTGCCCATCTTCTTGGAGTCCATCACGATGTAGGCGCCGCCGTAGCTCTTGCGGAGCACCACGCAGATCCGCGGCACCGTCGCTCGGGCGTAGGCGAACACGAGCTGCGCGCCGTGGCGGATCATGCCCCGCCACTCCAGATCCTTGCCGGGGTAGAAGCCCGGCGTATCGACCAGGGTGATGATCGGCAAGTTGAACGCATCGCAGAACGCGACGAAGCGTGCGGCCTTTTGTGATGCAGGGATGTCGAGCGTGCCGGCGAGGGAGATCGGCTGATTGGCGACGATGCCGACCGGCAGCCCCCCGATCGTCGTGAACGCTGTGACCACGTTCGCGGCCCACCGTGGTCGCAGCTCCAGCAGGTCGCCGTCATCGGCGATCGAGCGGATCACGTCGCGCACGTCGTAACTGCCCGTCGATGTGGTTGGCAACAGCGCCCCGGCCTCGGGGGTCTGCCGATCGATCGAGTCGTCGGTCGGCCACATCGGCGGTTCTTCGTCGTTGTGCGAGGGCAGATATGCCAACAGGTTCGAAACGGTGTCGATGGCAGCGTCCACGTCTGCGGCGATGAGGCTCGCTGCGCCGGTGTACCGGGCGTGAGTGGAGGGCCCGCCGAGCTCGTCGTTGTCGATCAGGACGCCGGTGAACTCTGCCACCATGGTCGGCCCGCTGACGAACGCGTAGGAGCCGGTGGTCATCACCACCAAGTCGGCAAGCCCGATCAACAGCGCGGGCCCGCTGACCGCCGGTCCGTCGACGATCATCAGCACCGGCACCACACCGGAGCACTCGGCGATGGCTCGCGCCGCCAGGCCCCAGCCGTGCAGTGCGGCGAAACCTTCGCTGATGTCGGCACCGCTGGAGCGGATCACCGCCACGAGCGGCAAGCGTTTGGTCCGGGCCAGCCCGGCTGCCGCTTCGATCTGTGATGACGAGATCGACGACAGAGCACCTTGACGCTCGCTGGCATCGACGTCGACCCACACCACCTGACGATCATCGATGTCACGAACGTCGACACGCGCCACCGAGGGCACTCCAGCACGGATGGCCACGGTCGACATGGCCGCCACCCTAGATCGCCGTTGCCTCAGAAGGCGCGGCTGCTGCCGAACGGGAACGCATCGGCCCCCACATGCACGCCGGGCTGCTTGGGTCCCTGTCGCTCGATGATCTCGCACAGCACTTCGAGCAGTGCTTTCGTGGGGGCGTTGGGCACGGGGCGCCGGCGTTGCACCCAACCGACCACGCGCCGGGGAAGCTCGGGCACGGCGATTCGCTTGAAGTCGCCCTTCAGCCAGCGTGGGATCGCCGTGGCGGGCACGATTGCCGCCCCGTACCCTTCGAATGCGAGCGAGGCCAGTAGGCGGACACCGTCGATCTCGGCTTGGGCGATCAAGGTGGTGTCCACCGCCCCGGCGGCACGATCGATGATCCGGCGCAGGCCCGTGCCCGTAGGAGGCAACAGCAGTGGGGTGTGCGCGAGCGCGGGCAGCCGCAGCGTGTCGTGCGCGGCGAGGGGGTTCTTGGTGTGCACCAGCAGCACCAGATCCTCGGCGAACAGTGGCTGGACGGTGACCTCGGCGTCATCGATGGGTAGGTGGACCACCGCCGCATCGAGCTGACCCGACACAACCCGAGGTACAAGCGCCGTGGTGCTGCCCTCGTGCACGGTGACATGCACGGCGGGATGGAGCGATTCGATCTGGCTGAGCAACTGGGGGAGCAGCCATCGCGCCGTCGTCCCGATCGAGCCGAAGCGGGCGTCGCCGGCCACCTCGGTACCGCGCGATGCCATGTCGGCGGCAATATCTTCGAGCTCATGCAACACTCTGCGTGCTCGTTCCACTACAGCGAGGCCTTCGTCGGTGAGGCCTCCTCGCTGGCGGTCGACCAGCACCACGCCGAGCTCTTTCTCGAGACGCCCGATATGGCCGCTGACGTTGGATTGTACGGTGTATAAGGCCCTCGCTGCCGCCGAGAACGTCCCGTGATCGGCGATCGCGACGAGCGTCGTCAACTGGCGGAGGTCCATCTCGAAAAACGATACCAAGTATCCGGCATTACTGCTTGAAAGATCACTCGTTCACGTGCATACTTTCACATGTAGTTCGAAGTGAGTCCTCCCCCAAGGACTCGCTCGACAAGAACCCGCAGATGGCGCCCCCACGCCGTCGGGTTTCGGTTGAGAGGCCCCGCTTCCCCCAAGCGGGGCCTTTCCCGTTTTCACCTCCCCGGCCGGCGGCGACGGACACCGTTACGCGCTCGGTCGTGGGGTGGCCTACAGTGCGGGTCGTATGGCCGATCGTGTTGTTTCCCGGGGTGCTGCCTTCTTCGATCTGGACCGCACGTTGCTCGCTGGCGCGTCCGGTCAGGTGTTTTCGCATGCGATGCGCACCGCGGGGCTGGTCAGCCGCACCATTCCCGGGGAATCGCTGATGTACCGACTGTTCAACACCGTCGGCGAGACGTTGCCGGCGATGGCATTGGCCCGCCAGGGTGCCAAGTTCGTCAAGGGTAAGTCGCAAGCTGCCGTGCAATCAGCCGCACAGCAGTGCGCGCACGAACTGGCTGCGTTGGTCCAGCCGCTGGCTGCGCCACTGTTTGCCGAGCATCGCGCCGCCGGTCGGCCGGTGGTCCTGGCCACGACGACACCGCTCGACCTGGTACGCCCGCTCGTCGATTTGCTCGGCCTCGACGGCGTGGTGGCCACCCGCTACGGGGTCACTGCCGATGGCACCTACGACGGGACACTCGTCGGGCCGTTCGTGTGGAGCACCGGCAAGCTCGCCGCAGTGCGCGAGTGGGCCGAACAACACGGCATCGATCTGGCCGACAGCTACGCGTACAGCGACAGCATCTACGACACGCCCCTGCTCGCTGCCGTGGGATTCCCGTTCGTCGTCAACCCCGACCCACGGATGATGCTCATGGCCGCGGCGCGGCGCTGGCCGGCGCTCGATCTGTCCGACGTCGGCCCCGTCCCGGCCTCGGCGAACCCGTTGAAAGGCCTCGGTATGCCACGGATTCCGATTCTGAACATCGATGTGCAGAAGTTGGCGATGAGCTTCGCTCACCCGTTGCTGTTCCCGTACGCCAAGTTCGATATCGACGGCGTCGACAACATTCCCGCGTCGGGTCCGGCGATCGTGGTGGGCAACCATCGCAGTTACTTCGACCCAGCAGCGATGGGCGTGGCCATCGCTCGCACCGATCGAACGATTCGCTTTCTCGGCAAGAAAGAAGTGTTCGATGTGCCCGTGGTCGGCCGGTTGGGTGTCGCGATGGGTGGCATCCGGGTGGATCGCGGCACCGGATCCGACGCGCCGCTGCAAGCTGCGGCCGATGCCTTGAACGACGGTGATCTCGTTGCGATCATGCCCCAGGGGACGATCCCGCGGGGAAGGGCGTTCTTCGACCCGGTGCTGCGCGGACGGTGGGGTGCGGCTCGGCTGGCGGCGATGACCGGTGCCCCCGTCATTCCCATTGGCCTGTGGGGGACGGAGCGAGTGTGGCCCCGGTCGGCGCGGGTGCCCAACGTGCTCAACGTGGTCGATCCGCCGGTCGTGCGGATCCGGGTGGGCGTGCCGGTGGTGCTCACGCACCGCAGCGCCGATGCCGACACCAAACGAATCATGAAGGCGATCATGGCGCTGCTGCCCCCGGAGAGCCGGGTGAAGCACCAGCCGACGGCCGCCGAGCTTGCGCTCTCGTTGCCGCCGGGGCATCACGGCGACGACCGGGCCGAGACCAAGCGACGGCCGGGCACGGACTGATTCCGTTGTCGGGTTGATTGGCCGGCTGAGTTCCCTACCGACCGGTAGGTAGGTAGGCTTGTGGCCATGAACGAGGTAGCGCTGCTGCAGGAGTTGACGCCCGTCGCCGAGGAACTGACGACACGGCACTACGACACGTGCAAGCCTTGGTATCCGCACGAGTTCGTCCCGTGGGAGCTGGGTCGCAGCTTCGAAACCGATCGCGAATGGGATCCGGCTGAGGTTCCGCTCTCCGATTCTGTTCGCAGCGCGTTGTTCGTCAACTTGCTCACCGAAGACAACCTCCCGTACTACTTCCAGACCATCGACCGCATGTTCGGCCGCACGGGCATCTGGAGGGAGTGGTCGCACCGCTGGACCGCGGAGGAAGCACGGCACTCCATCGCGATGCGCGACTTCCTCACCGTCACCCGCACCCTCGATCCAAAGATGCTTGAAGACGGGCGGATGTCGCAGATGTCGGGCGGTCAGGTTCCCGATCCCGAGTCGGCAATCGACGGCTTCGTGTACGTCGCACTGCAAGAGCTGGCGACCCGCATCGCCCACCGCAACACCGGTCGGGCGATGATCGACGAGCTCGGCGATCACCCGGTGGGCAAGGCCGGTTACGACATGCTCGGCCGGGTCGCCGCCGACGAGAACTTCCACTTCCTGTTCTACCGCGATCTCACGTCGGCCGCGCTCGAGATCGCCCCATCACTGGTGCTGCCGGCGATCGAGCGGCAGGTGCGCGAGTTCGAGATGCCAGGCACCGGCATCCCCGGTTTCAAGCAGCACGCCGACGCGATCGCCAAAGGCGGGCTGTACAACCTGTTGCAGCATCACGATCAGATCCTCGAACCTGTTGTGGTGAAGTGGTGGAAGATCGAATCGCTGCAAGGACTCACCTCTGACGCCGAGATCGCCCGCGATGCGTTACTCCGTCAGATTCAACGGATCGGCCACGTGGCCCGCCGCCTCGCCGATCGGGCTCGTGAAGCAACCGAGAAGGCCGCCGAGAAAGCCAAGGCCACCATCGGTGATCGCCGCCCCGGAGTGTTCCCTGGCTGAACCCGGACTGCTTGCCCTGCGGCGCGAGGTCGGCTCAGTGGTGAGGCGAGAGCGGCGGGTTGAAGACGGGGCCGTCGAAACGGCCGAAGGTGGTGAACGACTCGACGGGTCGTCGGGAGAGCTTGGTCGGTTGGTGGTAGGGAACCCCGAGGAAGATCAGCGCGGCGAGTGCGTGATCGGGTGGCAGGCCGAGCAGCGGGCCGGCCGTCGGCTCGACGCGCGACAGCATGGTCGTCATGACCCCGCCGAGCCCGTGGGCCCGGGCCGCAAGCAGGATGCTCCAGCAGAACGGGTACACCGATGCCCCGCCGGTGAGCGGAGGACGATCGAGCGCACCGTCCATCAACGCGACGCGGGTCAGGTCGGCGGCGACGGCCAGGACCACCGGGACCGTGGCGATGGTGTCGAACAGCTCGTTTGGCGCGTGGATGGGGGTCGCGCCGGTCGAACGACCGAAGGCGAACGCGGTGACCCCGGTGGCGTTGGTGCCGACGTACTCGTACCAGACCGGTCGCATCAGCTCGGCCAGTTGTTCGCGGGTGCCCGAGTCGTTGATCACCGCGATCCGCCATGGCTGACGGTTCCCGCCGCTGGGGGCAAATCGGGCGTCGTCAATGATCGCATGCACGGTCGTGTCGTCGACCGGGTCGGGGCGAAACGCCCGTGCCGCACCGGTCGTGCGGAGGGCCTCGGTCAGATCCATCGACAGCGATTCACCCGGCAACTCAACTTCCGGCACCTTCGGCGACTTTGCGCCGCACGACGTTCAGGGCCGAGCCGGCCCGGAACCATTCGACCTGTTCGTCGCTGAAGGTATGCACACCGGCGAAATCGATGGTCGTGCCGTCGGGCTTGACGATTTGGCAGGCCACGTTGTAGCCCGGCTTCGGGGGTAGGTCGACCACGTTGATCCGGTCGTGTTCGCCGATCAAGTCGTAGGTGTCCGGGTCGGCAAAGGTCAGCGGAACAAGGCCCTGCTTCTTCAGGTTGGTCTCGTGGATGCGGGCGAAGCTGCGCGCGAGAATGACCACGCCGCCGCGGAACCGCGGCTCCATTGCGGCATGCTCGCGCGACGAACCCTCGCCGTAGTTGCGGTCGCCGATCGCGACCCAGCGCATGCCTGCATCGCCGTACTTCTTGGCCAGGTTCGGGTAGGTGTCGACACTGTCATCGCGCATGTCCTTGCCTTCGCCGACAGCATCGGTGTAGGCGTTGACTGCGCCAAGGAACAAGTTTCCGGAGATGTTTTCCAGATGACCCCGGTAGGTGAGCCACTTTCCTGCGGCGGAGATGTGGTCGGTGGTGCACTTGCCCGTGGCCTTCATCAGCACGGGCAGGGCGAGGTAGTCGTTGCCGTCCCAGGCGGGGAACGGTTGGAGCAGTTGCAGGCGTTCGCTCGTCGGTGATACCTCGACCACCACGCCCGACCCATCGGCCGGCGGTGCGGTGAAGGTGTTCTGGCCGGGGTCGTACCCACGGTCGGGGAGCACCTCGCCGACAGGTGCTTCGAGGCGCACCTCGCTGCCGTCAGGCGCGGTGATGGTGTCGGTAGTGGGATCGAAGTCGAGGTGGCCGGCGAGTGCGAGAGCGATCACGGTGTCGGGCGAGGTGACGAAGCTGAGCGTGTTGGCCGAGCCGTCGTTGCGCTTGGGGAAGTTGCGGTTGAATGAGTTGACGATCGTGTTCGGTTGACCGGTGACGCTTGCTGGGCGGTCCCACTGGCCGATGCACGGGCCGCACGCGTTGGCCAACACGGTGGCGCCGATTGCTTCGAGGTCGGTGATCAATCCGTCGCGTTCGATGGTGGCCCGGGTCTGCTCGGAGCCGGGCGTGATCAGCAACTCGGTCTTGGCGCGCAAGCCGCGAGCGGCGGCCTGACGGGCGATCGATGCGGCGCGGGTGATGTCTTCGTATGAGCTGTTGGTACAACTGCCGACGAGCGCGGACGAGATCTTCAGCGGCCACCCGTTGGCGCGGGCCTCGTCGCCGACGCCGGTCCCGACCCGGTTGGCTCGGTCGGGGGAGTGGGGGCCGTTGATCAGTGGCCGCAGCTACAACAAGGACGAGTTCGAGGAGAAGGTACGCTACGGCATCAACCTCTCTCCCGTCAGCGAAGTGCTGCTCGAAGAGTCGGCACTCGGTTGGAAAGAGTACGAGATGGAAGTGATGCGCGATGTGGCCGACAACGTCGTCATCATCTGCTCGATCGAGAACTTCGACCCGATGGGAGTGCACACGGGCGATTCGATCACGGTCGCGCCGGCTCAGACGTTGACCGACAAGGAGTTTCAGCGCATGCGAGACGCCACGATCG
>JANNHO010000008.1:0-8772 GCA_031404435.1 Acidimicrobiaceae bacterium
TCGATGGCGACGCTGCTGTCGGCCGGTGCTGTCGGTGGGGGTGCCTGGGTCGGGGTAGCCGGGCTGCCCACGTTCGGGGTGCAGGCCTGCCGTGAAGCCGGTGTGCCGTCCGAGCGGGTGGTGCTCGTCCGCGAGCAGCCCACCACGCCCTTCGACGACGGCACCTGGGGTCAGGTGCTGGGCGCGCTCATCGACGGGTTCGAGATCGTGATCTTCGGTGCGGCCGCCAGCTTGCGCGCCGGCACGGCTCGGCGGTTGCAAGCCCGGTTGCAGACGCGAGGTGCCGTGCTGGTGGTGGTGGGCGATGCAGGTCCGTTCGCTTGCGACCAGCGGCTTGCGGGAGTCGCCGAGTGGGGTGGCCTCGGCGACGGTCATGGACATCTGGCGACACGCCAGGTTCACCTCACCCTCGATGGCCGCCGACAGCAGCGGCCACGCCACGACACCATCTGGTATCCCGGCCCGACCGGAGCCATCGCCCCAGTTGCTCCGGTTGCTCCGGTTGGCGCGGTTGCTCCTGTCGATGAGCGGGTTGCGTCGCTGCAACGCACCGGCTGACCGGCATGGCCCCGGCGCGTCTGGTTGTGGTGCAGTGCCCGCAGTGGTCGGTGGTCGCCGCTGGATGTGCCGTCGGTGAGGCGGTTGCAGTGATCCACGCCAACCGGGTCGTGGCCAGATCGAACGTGGCGGCAGCAGCGGGGGTGCGCGTGGGGCAACGCCGGCGCGAGGCGCAGTCCCGGTGCCCGCACGTGCACGTGGTCGATCATGATCCGGGCCGCGATGCCCGGGCGTTCAACAAGGTGGTCGACGCAATCGCCGACCTGGTGCCCCGACTCGAGTTGACGATGCCGGGCACGCTCGCCTTCGCCGTGCGTGGCCCGTCGCGTTACTTCGGTGGTGACGAGGCCTTGGCGCAGCGCATCGACGCGGTGCTCGACGCAGTCCTCGCCCCGAACCCCGGCCAGCCCGATTCGGCTCGCGCGGCTCGGGCCATGCGGATTGCCGGGAGACCGGGGGTGGGGATCGCCGATGGGCGCTTTGCGGCTACGGTCGCAGCCCGTTACGCATCGCGCGCTGGTTACCCGCAGGTGATCGATGCCGGGGGATCGGCATCGTTTCTCGCTGGGTTGGCGTTGCGCTGGCTGACCGATGCCGGGGGCGTGCCCGCCGATCAGGTCGACCTGCTCGCTCGCCTCGGGTTGCGCTGCCTCGGTGATCTGGCTGCGCTGGCCGAGCCCGATGTGATCTCCAGGTTCGGTCTCCCCGGCGTGCAGGCGCGTCAGATGGCGTCGGGGTGCGACGACCGTCCCATCGGTACGGCCGATCCACCGGCCGGTCTCGCTGTGGTCAACGACTACGACACCCCCGTCCATCATCTCGAATCGCTCGTGTTCGGGGCCCGCCAGCTCGCCGAGCGACTGGTTGGGGCGCTCGCCCAGCGAGGCTTGGTGTGCACCCAGTTCGCGGTGGTGGCCGAAACCGAACACGGCGAATCCTGTGAGCGGTTGTGGTCGATGCCGGCCGGGTTCGGGATGAATGCAATGGCCGAACGGATCCGCTGGCAGCTCGACGGGTGGGCGCGCGGGCAGGGAGGTGGTTCCGACGCCGACTGCTTCGGTGATGCGGCTGGCGAGCCCACCTCCGGGATCATCCGGCTGTGCCTCGATCCCACCGAGGTGCGCGCCGATGTGGGTGTGCAACTTGGTCTGTGGGGAGGTCGCAGCCAGGCCGACGATTGGGCCCAGCGTGCCGCCACCCGCCTGGCCGGCCTGGTCGGTGACGAGCAGGTGATGGTGGCCGAATGGTGTGGAGGCCGGCAGCTCACCGACGCCTACCGGTGGGTGCCTGCGTCACTCAGCTCGGTGTTCGACCCGGCCCCGACACCGGCGCGCTCGACACCGGCGCGCTCGACACCGCGCTCGACGGCTGGTCTGGCTGCTGATGGGCCCTGGCCCGGGCAACTGCCGTCACCCTCGCCTGCCGTGGTGCATCCCGAACCGATACCGATCGTGGTGCTGGATGGGACGGGCGCCACCGTCACGGTCAGTGGACGCGGCGTCGTCAGCGCACCGCCGGTCACGATCATGCCCGCCAGATCCGCCAGATCTGCGAGATCCGCCAGGTCCGCCATGCCCGCCGGATCAGTGGGTTCGATGGTTGTCGCGGCAGATGTGATCACCGCGTGGGCCGGTCCGTGGGTGGTTGACGAGCGGTGGTGGGATGCGGCCAGGCATCGCCGGGTCGCCCGCTTCCAGTTCCTCACCGCATCGGGCCGTGCTTATGTCGCGACGATCGAACATCAACAGTGGTGGCTCGTCGCCGAACACGGCTGAGCAGCAAGCGGGCTCAGGCGGAGATGAGGTTGCGATTGGTCGGGTCGGTTGCGGCGTGGAGCAGGTCGGTGCTGAGCCGGAAGCCGACACCGCGCACGGTGTGGATGAAGCGCAGCTCCGGGGCAAGTTTCTGCAGCTTGCGGCGCAGGTTCGACAGGTGGACGTCGACGACATGAGTGTCGCCGACCCAGTTCGGACCCCACACCTCGTCAAGCAGTTGCCCGCGGGCACGGACTTCGGCCGGGTGACGGCACAGCTGTTCGAACAGGGCGAACTCGATGCGGGTTACGGGCACGTCGATGCCATGGACCTTCAGTTCCTTGCGACCGACGTCGACGCTGAGCGGGCCGACGCTGATCACCGATGCCGACATCGGGTCCCACCGGGTGTGCACGTTGCGTGGCCGGCGCAGCAGCGCCTGACAACGCGCCGCCAGCTCATCGGGGGTGACCGGAACCGAGACAGCGTCGTCGGCCCCGGCTCGAAGGGCACGGATGCGCATCGCGTCGGCATCAGGGGGGGCAATGCCGACGATATACGCATCCGTGAGGCCACGAACGGTGTCGAACAAGCTGCCGCCGCGTGGGCTTTGCAGCTCGAGGTCCACCAAGAGCACGTCAGGAGAGAACGATTCGGCGAGCATCAACGCGGCCGAACCCTCGGTTGTCGCGCTGACGGAGAAACCCCGTTCGCGCAGTGTCACGCCAGCGACACGACGCAAGAGTGCGTCGCTCACAGCAAGCAATACGCGAGGGGCGAGTTGTGCGTCTGGTTCCATCCCTTGTCTTTCTCCGCCTAGCCGGGTCGGCATGGTGTCCGTCCCGGGTTCGTTGGAGCTATCGGCAGGTTGCGGCGCTCGCTGTAGCGAGAATTTCGTTCACCTTGTCTGGGGGATGGGAAGCGCAGGTCAATTTCTCACACGATGATCGGTCGCCGCCACGCGGCTCCGATGCCGTATCGTCGACGCGTGCACGAGCCTGATGCCGTTCAGCCTGGACAAACCGACCTTGCCGCCCTCGTGCGCACTCAGGTTGCCGCACGTCGCCCGGTCGACGAGCGCGAGCGCGTGTCGATCGCCGCCTTCCTCGACGAGGTCGACCATCTCGAACGTCCTTTCGATGAGCATTCCAACAGCACCCATGTCACGGCGTCGGCCATCGTCACCAGCAGTCGGGGCGTGGTGCTGCACCTGCACAAGCGCCTGCAAAAGTGGTTGCAGCCCGGTGGTCATATCGACCACGGGGAAACACCGTGGGATGCGGCCCGCCGGGAAGCGATCGAAGAGACCGGCCTGCCCGGGGAGCTCACTGGGCCACGCCCACCGCTGGTCCATGTCGATGTGCACCCCGGCCCGCGCGGGCATCGACACCTCGACCTGCGCTACGTGGTGACCGCACCCCATGAACGGCCATGCCCACCTGCGGGGGAGAGCCAGGAGGTGGAGTGGTTCCAGTGGCACAAGGCGATTGCCATCGCCGACCCCGGTTTGGAAGGGATCCTCCGCGCGCTGCAGCCGGGCGATGCCTCCCTGCGGCCGGCCCGTCAGAGCGACAGCGCCGGATGCAGCTCGGTCTATCTGCGGTCTCGCCGCTACGCACTGGCGTCGGTTCCGCTGGTGCACAGCGATGCCGAGGTACGTCGGTGGATGGCCGATGACATGATCGGGCGGACCGACATGACCGTCGCCGAGGTCGATGGCGTCGTCGTCGGCTTCATGGTGGTGGAGACCACCTCAGTCGGGCACGGCTGGATCGAACAGCTCTACCTCGATCCGACGTGGATGGGTCGCGGGCTCGGCCTTCGGTTCGTGGAGCTCGCCCGCCGCAAGTGTCCCGCTGAGTTGCAACTGTGGACGTTTGCGGTGAACGAGCCTGCTCGCCGCTTCTACGAACGAGCCGGGTTCCAGCTGATGGAAACTACGGATGGCGCTTCCAATGAGGAACATCAGCCTGACGTGCGGTATCGATGGTCTGCAGAAGTTCCTGATCCCTGAAAAGTTGGAACGTCAAGGTATTGTTCCAGCCAATGTCAACCCTTGCCGATGTCGCTGCGCACGCCGGGGTCGGCATCGGGACGGTGTCGCGAGTACTGAACAACAGCCCCAACGTGTCCGTCGCGATGCGCGAGCGGGTGATGACTGCGGTCGGTCAACTCGGATACCAGCCCACCCGCAAAAAGCGCTCTGATCAGGCCAGCCGTACCGGGTACGTGGGGGTGTTGGTCACCTTCTTCGACGAACCCTCCGCATACCAACGCTTGCGCGGCATCGTGTCCCGGCTGCAGCCGCACAACTACGAGATCGTGCTGTACAACGTCGCCTCGCCCAGTCACGCGCGTACGACGGTGGCGGAGATCCCAGATCATGAGATCCTCGAGGCGCTGATCGTCATCTCGCTTCCGCTGTCGTCGAGTGAGGCCAAGTTGCTCGCCGGCGCCTCGTTCCCGACCGTGCTGCTCGACACGACTGCGCCGGGCCTACCCACGGTGTGCATCGACGACCGCCATGGCGGCGCGATCGCCACGCAGCACCTGCTCGATCTCGGCCATCGCCGAATCGCCTTCGTTGGCGAGCCGCCCGACAACCCGTTCGGGTTCGTTTCCAGCGCGCGTCGCGAGGAGGGCTATGGCGACACGCTCCTCAAGGCCGGTGTTACCCCCGACCCAGCCCTGATCCGCCACGGTGCCCACCTGCGCTCGGCGGCTAAGCAGATGACGCTCGAACTGCTCGCCCTGGCCGAACCACCGACGGCGATCGTTGCCGCGTCGGACGTGCAAGCCGTTGGCGTGATCGAAGCCGCGGAAGCATTGCACCTCAAGGTTCCCGACGACCTGTCGATCATTGGGTATGACGACATCGAACTGGCTTCGTTGATGGGCCTCACCACCGTCCGCCAGCCGTTGGAGCGATCCGGTCAGCGAGTGGCCGATCTGATCATCCAGGCCATTGCCAGCTCCAGCCGCGCAGTGTTCGTCGAGGAGATGGAGCTCGAACTGGTGGTCCGTTCCTCGACCGGACCGCGCCGGTGACCACGCCGGTGATCGCGCCACAGCGGCGCGCCTGGTGGCGTGACGCCGTGGTCTACCAGCTCTACGTGCGATCGTTCGCCGATGGCGATGGAGACGGCCGCGGCGACCTCATCGGCATCCGTTCTCGACTCGAGTATCTCGAGCAACTCGGCATCGACGCCATCTGGTTGACCCCGTGCTACCCGTCTCCACAGCTCGACCACGGCTACGACGTGGCGGACTACTTCGACATCGAACCCACCTACGGCACGCTTGACAGCTTCGACGAGTTGGTGGCGGGATGCCATCAGGCCGGCATCAAGGTGCTGATGGACATCGTTCCGAACCATTGCAGCGATCAGCACGCCTGGTTTCAAGCGGCGCTGGCGGACCACAGCGGCAGCCCGCTTCGCGAACGGTTCTACTTCCGTGATGGTTGCGGTGAGCGCGGCGAGCTTCCGCCGAACAACTGGGTGTCGGTGTTCGGCGGCCCGGCCTGGAGCCGCACCGTCGATGCCGGCGGGGCCCCGGGACAGTGGTACCTGCACACGTTCACCCCATGGCAGCCCGATTTCAACTGGGACTGCCAGGACGTGGTGGACCACTTCGACGACGTACTCCACTTCTGGTTCGACCGCGGTGTCGACGGGTTCCGCGTCGACGCGGTCACGGTGGCCGGCAAGGCGCCCGGCCTGCCCGATGCCCCGCCGGTTCCGGTTGGCACCGCCGAGAACGACGCGTGGGCGCACAACCCGTACTCGGTGTTCTGGCCGTCGGCGCACGTCGCGTGGCGACGGTGGCGCAAGCTGATCGACCAGTACGAACACGACCACCCGGGCCGCGAGCTTGTCACCGTCAGCGAGGCGTACACCCCGGGTCGCCCCGATCTGCTGTTGGAATACGTGCAGACCGACGAGTTCCACCAGTCGTTCTGTTTCGACCTGCTGCTCAGCCCGTGGCACGCACCGATGATCCGCAGCGCGATCGACGACGTGTATCAGGTGCTGGTGCGTGAAGGCGCGGCACTGACATGGACGTTCAACAACCACGACACCCAGCGCGCCGTCACCCGCTACGGCCGCGCCGATGCCACACAGGCTGAGAGCTACACCGGCAACAACTTGGTGTACACCCGCGCCGAAGTCGACCTCGAGCTCGGCGTTCGGCGGGCCAGGGCGATGATCATGTTGGCCGCCGCGTTGCCGGGTTCGCTGTACCTGTTCCAGGGCGAGGAGCTCGGCCTCCCGGAAGTACTCGACATCCCGGCCGACCGCCGTGAAGATCCCATCTTCGCTCGCACCGATGGGCGCGAGATCGGTCGCGACGGCTGCCGTGTCCCGCTTCCCTGGACCAGCGAAACCGTTACCGGACACGGATTTTCAGGTACCGAAGCCGAGCCGTGGCTGCCGCAGCCGGCCGAATGGGGAACCTGGGCCGCCGATACCCAACACGGCGACGAGTCCTCGATGCTGCACCTGTACCGCTCGGTGCTGAGCGCTCGCCGACACCATGACCCGACGGCACCGATCGAGTGGGTGCACGACGACAGCAGCGACGTGGTGGGGTTCACCAAAGGGTCACTGCTGGTGGTGCTCAACGTGTCAGGCCACGACGTTGCGCTTCCCGCAGCGCTCTTCGACGGCCGTGCCCTCGTGTTGTCATCGGTAGTCGGTCACGATGATCCAACCGTCGTACCCGCCGACGGTTGCATCTGGCTCGGCTGAACCGCTCACTCGCCAGGCAACTCGCTGAACTCAGTTCAGCGCGAGACCAGATTCGAGGTCGAACAGGTGGAGGTGACGCGTGTCCACGGCGAGCGCGACGCGATCGCCGACCCGCACGGGGGTGTGCGGTTCGACGCGGGCAACAATCGTTTTGTCGTACTCGTTTTCGGTGGCGGAGGTGTCGATGGCGACGGCATCGTTGGCCATGTGCAAGATGACTTCGGAGCCGAGTCCTTCACGCATCTCGATCTGACCCGACAAGGTGTCGGGAGCCCCGTCATCGGCCACGCGCAGGTGCTCCGGACGGATGCCGACGGCGATCGGACGCCCGTCGTAGCCGCGCAGCGCGGGGCGAGAGCGCAACAACTCGTCGGGGATGGTCAGCGTGCCGGAGCCCATGGCGAGGGTGCTCAGTTCGGATGTGATCGTCGCCATCCCTTGCAGCAGGTTCATCTGCGGCGAGCCGATGAACGCGGCCACGAACAGGTTGCGCGGGTTGTCGTACAGGTTCTGCGGAGTGTCCACCTGTTGCAGTTCGCCTCGTGACATCACTGCCACTCGGTCGCCCATCGTCATCGCCTCGATCTGGTCGTGGGTGACGTACACCGTGGTGACGTTGAGGGTGTGTTGCAGCCGGGAGATCTCGGCGCGCATCTGGACGCGCAGCTTGGCGTCGAGGTTCGACAGCGGCTCGTCCATCAAGAACGCCTGCGGTTGGCGGACGATGGCGCGACCCATGGCCACCCGTTGGCGTTGACCGCCCGATAGTTGGCCGGGGCGGCGGTCGAGGTTCTCGGTGAGCTCGAGGATCCGCGCTGCTTCATCGACGCGCTGCTTGATCTCCTCTTTCGGCATCTTGCGCAGCTTCAGCGCGAAGGCGATGTTGTCGCGGACGGTGAGATGCGGATACAAGGCGTAGGACTGGAACACCATGGCGATGTCACGATCCTTCGGCTCGAGCGCGTTCACGATCCTGTCACCGATGTGCAGGTTGCCGCCGGTGATCGATTCGAGTCCGGCGATCATCCGCAGCGCGGTCGACTTGCCGCAGCCCGATGGTCCGACCAGGACCAAGAACTCACCGTCGGCGACTTCGAGCGACAAACTCTTCACGGCATGGAAGCCGTTGTCGTAGACCTTGTCGATCTCGTCGAGCACGATGCTGCCCATCAGAACCCCCTGTTCGTGGTCCGAGACTTTTCTCGTGACCGCTTCCCCTGTGACCAATGTCATGTTATGGTAGCACCGGAATCTTCCATGAAGATTCCACGTAATTTCCACACCGGCGCTGTGCCGGGGTGATTCCTAGCCGATAGCACCCGCTGTCGGCAATGCCTTCCTGAGGGGGAAACACGAATGAACCACAAGCGCATCGCGGCTGCCGCGATTGCTCTGTCGTTCGTTGCCGCAGCTTGCGGCAGCGACGCTGAGGTCGAATCCGGCCCAGTAGCAACCGAGGCACCGTCTGACGTCACCGACGCGCCGTCGGCTGACGCTACCGACGCACCGGCCGCCGGCGGCGAGAGCCTGCTCGACGGTGCAATCCCGTGCGAGCAGCAGTACGCCGGCAAGGAAGTGCACATCTTCTCGCCCGTCCGCAACAGCGAGACCGAGCCGGTCGCCGACCAGCTGACGGCGGCGTACGGTCCGCTCGAGGAGTGCACCGGCGTGAAGATCGTGTGGGACGGTACCGACCAGTTCGAGACCGA
>JANNHO010000009.1:0-16077 GCA_031404435.1 Acidimicrobiaceae bacterium
CCCCCCCCTCCGCCGGGGGGTTTTTTTGTTTTTTTTTTCGGGGGGGGCCCCGGCCTGCGCCACCCACCACCCCCCCCCCCCTCGTTGGGGGGACCCCCCCGGGTGCGCCCCCCCTTCTCGGGGCACCGCACACGGCGTCGCTCAAGACCTCGATTCGACGCAACCATGGGAGGCGTGCGTGAACGACATCATCTTCAATCTGTTGATCGGTCTCGGAGTCGGTGCGCTGTACGCCATGCTCGGCGCCGGACTCGTGATCTCCTACAAGGGCTCCGGCGTCATCAACTTCGCGCATGGCGCACTCGCCATGTATGGCATCTTCACCTTCGACACCGCATGGAACCGCGGTGAACTGTTCCTGCCGTGGGTTGATTTCCTGCCCACGCACGCCCTGAACGTTCCAGTCCGGATCACCCTCGACAGCGACGGGGCATGGCCGATGGCACCGTCACTGATCCTGGCGCTGCTGATGGCGACGTTCCTCGGTGCCGCCGCCCACTTCCTCGTGTTCCGTCCACTGCGGAACGCAGCGCCGCTCGGCAAGGTGATCGCCTCGCTCGGGCTGGCGCTGTACCTCCAAGGTGTCGCGCTGCTCAACTTCGGCAACTCATTCCCACAGCCCCGCAGCGTCATCCCGTCCGATCCGATCAAGAACTTCCTCGGCCTGGGCAAGACCTTCCCGAGCAACACCCTGTACGTGCTGGGCTTCGCGATCCTCGTGGGCGCGTTGATGTGGGCTGGCTACCGGTTCACCCGGTTCGGCCTCGCGACGCGTGCTGCTGCCGGCAACGAAAAGGGCGCAGTGCTGCTCGGCTACTCGCCGCAATCCCTCGCACTGGCGAACTGGATCATCGCCTCGGTCACGGCAACGCTGGCGGTCATCATCGTCGGCCCGATCCAGGGCACGATCACACCAATCGGCCTCACGGCATTGATCATCCCTGCGCTCGCTGCGGCCCTCATCGGTGGCCTCAGGTCGGTCCCGATCGCCGTGATCGGGGGCCTCGGACTCGGCGCGGTGCAAACCTTGCTCGACGTCAAGCGCACCGCGTGGTTCACCGGGCCTGCGCTCGAGTGGTTGCAGACCGGCGTGCGGTCCTCGTTGCCGCTGGTGGTGATTGTCGTCGTCCTCGCGTGGCGCGGCAAGTCGTTGCCGATCCGCGGTTCGGTGAGTGAGCAGCGCCTACCCCGCGCACCGCAACCGACACGCATCTACGGACACGCGGTGGTGTGGGTGACGCTGCTGATCCTCTTGGCTTTCGTGTTCGAGAACTCGGGTGCGCGAACGCGGTTCGCGAACTCGCTTCAGAACGGAATCGTGATCTCGATCATCATGCTGTCGATCGTGGTGATCACGGGCTACACCGGTCAGATCTCGCTGGCCCAGATGACGTTCGCCGGCATCGCTGCATTCTTCACCGCCCGGATGATGGCCGACGGAATCGGTCGCGGATCGAACCTCGTACCGGTCACGGGACCGGGGCTCCCGTGGCCTCTGGCTGCGCTCATCGGCGTGATCGCGGCGGTGATCGTAGGTGTCATCGTCGGCTTGCCGGCGCTGCGCATCCGCGGCGTCCAACTCGCTGTCGTCACGATCTCGGCGGCGGTCGCGATCCAGGCCGTGTACTTCGAGAACGCCTACATCACCCAGCTCCGGGCCGGGGTGCCGGCCTACATCAAGGAGCCAACGTTCTTCGGGCTCGACATCGGGGCCCGTAGCGCGCGCGAACAGAACGAGGCCCCTGCGTTCGTGATCTTCGGTGCGATCCTGCTCGCAATCTGTGCGATCGCTGTCGCGAACATCCGGCGGACCGGCGTCGGCCGACGCCTCCTCGCGGTGCGGGCGAACGAGCGAGCTGCAGCCGCTGCCGGGGTCAACGTATCGCGCACCAAACTTCTGGCCTTCGCGTTGAGCGCCGCCCTGGCCGGCATCGGGGGCGTGATGCTCGGCTTCAAGCAGGTCGAGGTGTCGTCGGCCAACTTCACCTACGGATCCGGTCTCGCTGTGCTCTCGTTCGCCTACCTCGCCGGCATCACCTCGATCAATGGTGCGATACTGGCGGGAATGGTGCTCAGCGCCGGAGCGCTGGCACCGACGTTTTCCAACTACATGCTGGCCGGCACCAACATCGACCGATACATCAGCATGGTGGGTGGCCTCGCGATCATCGTGACCGCCATCGTCCACCCCGAAGGAGTGGCGCTGTTCTTCGCCGGGCCCATGCGACACATGGGCAACTGGATCGTCGGCGCGATTCCCGGTGCACGGACGATCCGCTCGGCCACCAGGGGACCGAGGGCGATCCTGGTGCGCGGCGTGCTGCTCGTCGCGATCGTCGGCACTGCAGTGTGGCTGAAGCGCGCTCAGTTCATTGACGATGTCTACCTGTGGATCCTGCTGACGATCGTGCTTGTGGTGCTGTTCTGCGTGGCGTTTGCGCGGACGCTCGGGCCGCTCGACCCGACCTTCCCGGACGCCGGGGCACAATGGATCAAATGGTTCAAGACATTTGGTCCGGCATCGTTGATCGGGTTGATCGGGGGGTACCTGCTCTGGCCGCTGCGGGTCGAGGACCGCTACTCGAGGGTCTGGATGCCGATCCTTGGCATGTTGATCGCACTGTTCGCGCGATCGTTGATCCGGCGAATCCTCGGACGAGCCCCCGATCCCGGCCACGAGCAACTCGGCGAACTGACGACAGCGGAGGTGGCTTGAGATGGCACTGTTGGAAGCGCGCTCGCTGACGGTCAGGTACAGCGGGCTGCGCGCCAATGACTCGATCGACCTGGACTGCCACACCGGTCAGCTCGTCGGCCTGATCGGCCCGAACGGCGCCGGGAAAACCACGTTCATCGACGCAATCACCGGTTTCACGTCAATCACCGAAGGCACGGTCACCTTCGACGGCCAGGACCTGGCTGGCATGAGCCCGGATGCCCGTGCGATTGCCGGCCTCACGCGGACGTTCCAGTCGCTGGAGCTGTTCGAAGATCTCACCGTTCGCGACAACCTCTTGGTCGCGGCCGAACGGCCGAAGTGGCATTCGTTCATGACCGACATCGTGCTGCCCCGGCGCAACGAACGGCGGTACCGCGAGCAGGTCGACTGGGTTCTCGAGATCATGCACCTCGACGCGATGGCCGACGCGCTGCCCAGTGATCTCAGCCACGGTCAGCGCAAGCTCGTCAGCGTTGCCCGTGCATTGGCAGCCAAGCCGAAGCTCGTGCTCCTGGACGAGCCGGCGGCCGGCCTCGACACCGCAGAGAGCCAACAGCTCGGCGCCCAGCTCCGGGCGTTTCTCGATCACGACATGAGCCTGTTCCTCATCGACCACGACATGGGGCTCGTGCTCAACGTGTGCGACTACATCTACGTGCTCGACTTCGGCCAGATCATTGCCCACGGCACGGCCGCCGAGGTGCGGGCCAATCCGCAGGTGATCTCCGCCTACCTCGGCCAGACCGCCGGTGAGGCACAAGCAGCAGATGGCGCCAACTTCGGGGGCCTCACCATCGATGAGGTCGCCGCGGCGATGGTCCACGATGCGACCCAGGAGGGAACGACGTGAGCGAACGCCTGGTTGAGCTCACCGGCCTGCACGCCGGTCACAACGGGATTGCGGTGGTCCGCAATCTCAATCTTCACGTCGATGCCGGCGAAGTGGTCGCGCTGCTCGGGCCGAACGGGGCGGGCAAGACGACGACACTGCTGACGATCTCGGGGCTCCTGGTTCCGATCGCAGGGTCCGTCATGGTGCTCGGCGAAGCCGTCGACGGCACGCGCCCGCACATGATCCCGCGCCGTGGTTTGGCCCACGTCGCCGAAGACCGATCGCTGTTCTTCGACCTGACCGTTGACGAAAACATCCGGCTCGGGCTGACGGGCGACAAATCCTCGCGCCGGGCGTCGCACGATCGAGCGATGGACCTGCTGCCCTCGCTCAAACCGCTCGGCAACCGGCTCGCGGGGCTGCTGTCAGGCGGCGAGCAGCAGATGCTGGCGATGGCGCGCGCGCTGGTCTCGGAACCGAAGTGCCTCCTCGTCGACGAGATGAGCCTGGGGCTCGCGCCCATCATCGTCGAGCGCCTCCTGCCGATCGTCCGCAACATCGCCAACGACACCGGGTGCGGGGTGCTCCTCGTCGAGCAGCACGTCCACATGGCGCTCGAGGTTGCCGACCGGGGCTACGTCCTCAACCACGGCGAGGTCCGGATGCAGGGAACGGCCGCGGAGCTGTCATCCAACCGCGGCCTGCTCGAGGCGAGCTACCTCGGCGACGCTGCACTCGGCTGATCCGGTGTCGCCGCAGCGACCACGGGGCCCCGAGCGGTGACAACCTGGCTGTTCTACGCGCTGCTCGGCATCGGAACCGGCGCAATGTATGCGTCGTTCTCCCTCAGCTTGATCGTCACCTACCGCGGGAGCGGCGTCGTCAACTTCGCGATCGGGGCCATGGCGATGTTCCCGGCGATGACGTTCGTCGAGTTACGCGCTACGGGAGATCTCGTACTTCCCGTCATCGTCGCACCCCACCGCGTCGGACTCGGCGGCCCGCTCGGCACCATACCAGCGGCGGCAACAGCCGTCGCTGCCGGGCTCGTTCTTGCGGCGGTGACCTACGCGCTCGTGATCCGCCCACTCCGAACGGCGCCGCCCGTGACGCGGCTGGTTGCGACCGTCGGGCTTGCGCTGACGCTTCAGGCGATCGCAGTCAAGAACTTTGGGAACACCACACTGCGCGTCGCTGGCGTCTTGCCCGACGACGTCGTCAATCTGTTCGGTCGTGCGTACCCGATCGACCGGGTGTGGCTGCTCGTGACGGCCTGCGTGTTGGCATTCGCGGTGCAGGTGACGTATCGCCGAACTCGCTTTGGGCTCGCCACTCGCGGTGCATTCCTCAACGAAAAAGGCGCGATCCTGCTGGGGCTCGAACCGGCACGGATCGGCTTGTACAACTGGATGGTCGCGTCGGCGTTGGCGTCGATCGTCGGCATCGTCGGATCATCGCTGGGAGGCGTCAGCCCGTTCAGTTTCAGCCTGTTCGTCATCCCAGCACTCGGTGCTGCGCTCGCCGCCCAACTGCGCAGCGTTCCAGTGGCAGTCGTGACAGCCGTCGGGATCGGCTGTTTCGAGTCGCTCGCCGTTCACATCGTTGCGCAGCGCCAGGTCCCCAAGTTCTTCCTCGGCGGGATCAGCTCCCTAGTGCCATTCGTCGCGATCATCGGTGCGCTCTTCCTGGCTGGCACGTCACTGCCGACCCGGTCTGCGTTGGCCGAACGTGCCCAGGTCGTGGTCGAAATCGGCCGACCACGGTGGATCATCTGGTTTGTCACCATCGGTGCATCGGCCATGGCGCTCAGTTCATCGGCCATGGCGCTCAGTTCATCGGACGCCACGGTCCGCTTCGCCATGCTGCAGACGACCTTCATCGTCACGCTGCTGTTGTCGGTGGTCGTACTCACAGGCTTTGTTGGTCAGGTCTCACTGGCGCAGCTGTCGTTTGCCGGATTCAGCGCCTTCATGCTGTCGCGTTTCGACGATGCAGTCCCGTTCCCGCTCGGCCCACTGGCAGCTGTCATCGTGACCACGGCGGTCGGCACGATCGTCAGCGTTCCGGCCTTGCGCGTGCGCGGCGTCCAGTTTGCAATCGTCACCTTCTCGGTAGCGGTCGTGTTCGACGACGTGCTCTTTCGCAGCCCGACCTTCGTTGGTCGCGGCGGGATGGCCGAGATTCGCAGACCTCGACTGTTCGGCATCGACCTCGGAATTACCGGTAGTGGTCAGTTTCCGCAGCAGCGATTCGGGTACGTGCTCCTGACCCTCGCCGTGGTGAGTGCTGGCATTGTGGTCGGCGTACGGCGTGGCCCGTTGGGTCGGCGATTCCTCGCCGTCCGTGCCAACGAGCGTTCGGCTGCGGCGGCTGGCATCAACGTGGCACGCACCAAGGTGCTCGGCGCGGCGATCGCGTCGTTCATCGCCGGCATCGCCGGGGTCATGTTCGCGTACAAGGCGACCACGTTCAACGGTGGCGGCCTGGAAGCGCAAGATGGTTTGGAGCTGGTCGCGCTTGGCTATCTCGGTGGGATCGGCTCGATTACCGGCGCGGTGATCGGTGGCGTGCTGGCGCCGTCGGGGATCTTCGTCGTTGCCATCCTGGGCGGTGGCTCATCGATCAATCAGTTCCTGATCACCGGCCTCGGTCTGGTCCTCGTCGCCGTCAGGTTCCCCGCTGGCATCGCCGGACTCGCCGGGGCCTGGCGCACGTCTCGCCGCACGATCGTGCCTGATGACGACGCCGTCTCGATCGACCAGCGGGCTGGCGACCCTGATGGCTACGGTCGAGCAACCATCGAGATCGAGATCGACGATCACCCGTGGCGTCGCCCCTGAGCGTCACCGCGCCGCGAGCTGCAGACCGGACCTGGCTGACAGGGCACCGTCAGAGCAGGACGGGCGCCTTGTGAACCGCGACCGGGATCGCGCTCGACACGACCATCCCGGTGACCGGATCGTGACCGACATCGGTCGACACGAGCCGACTCGTCGGCGCCCCGATGTCTCGCACCTTCTCATCGGTGAGCGACCGGCCTCCCCACGAATGCGCCATCGAGACGACGCCGCGCTTCACGTCCGGCGCTGCGCTCACGACGCCGAGCAACGAGGCCTGGAGCGATGTGATCTCGACGATGTCTCCCGGCTGCAGGCCGAGCTCGTCCAGGTCGTCGGGATGCATGTACGCCGGGTTGGTTGTTCCCTTGCGAGCCAATCCCGGCAGCTCGGTACCCGTCGAGTTGAGCACGTGCTTCAACCGTCGGCTGACGAGCCGGAAAGGAAGCTCGCTCACGTCTCGGCCGGCAAAGGTGGACGGCGACTCGGCCTCCACCTGAGCGAGTTCGGCCATGAAATCGTCGGGGGCGGGCGTGAACCGGGCGGTTGCACCATCGTCGGCGGGCTGTACCACCAACCGTTGGTCGGGATGCACGACGCGGCGGTTGGCGCGCACCTCATCGAGGGGCATCCGCGAACCGTGGTAGGCCCGGTCGATGATCTCATCGGTGGTCGGGCGGGTGGTCATGTCAGGTGACCCGCCCGGGAATGGCAGTGTGCTGCCAAGTCGCGAGGCCAGCTCCCAGAACACCTCCCACTCGTTGAGCACGTCGCCGTCTCGATCGACCACCGGATCGGTGTAGTTGGTGTACGGCGCCCGGAACCAGCGGTCCATCAGATGCGGGACATCGGCCCGCTCGAGCGCCAGCGTCGGCGCGATGACGTAGTGGGCGAGCTCGGCGGTCGGAGTCATCCGGTAGTCGAGGACCACCAGCAATTCGAGATCTTCCAACGCCCGCATCGTCAACTCGTGATCGGGGAACGCGACGACCGGGTTGCCGCCGCTCACGATCAGGGCCCGGATGCGCCCTTCGCCGGGTGTCAGGATCTCCTCGGCCAGGGCCGCGGTCGGCATCTCGCCGCGGTACCCGCGCAGACCGCGGATCCGTGATGGCGGCCCGTTTGCCGGCTCGCGGGGAGCAACGACCTGGGCCCGCACCGGCATCTCGGGATACAGCAGCAGCCCGTTCTCCAGCAGGTCGCCCGGCCGGTTGCACCGACCGAGAATGGTGTTGAGCGTGACCACAAGGTGTTCCGTGAGACTGGAGTGAGCAGCCATGTTCGGGCCGGTGCCCGTGCCGGCCGTTCCTTTCGGCCCAGCTGCGAACATGCGCGTTGCGGCGACGATGTCAGCGGGCTCGAGCTCGCAGCGCCGTGCAACGGTGTCGACCGTGAAGCTGTCGACGGCCGCCTCGAGCTCACTCATCTGGCTCACCCACCGGTCGCAGAACTCGTGATCCTGTAGACCCTCGGCGAGCACGATGCGGATCATCCCGGCGAGCAGCGCCGCGTCCTGGCCCGGTCGGATCTGGAGGTGCACATCAGCGAACGTGGCCAGTTCGGTACGGCGCGGATCGACCACGATCAGCTTCATGCCCTCCGCCTTGCGGCGCCGCATGACGACGAATGGGTTCGTCCCTTGGAGGCCGCCGAGCGGCGCGTAGGACGACACCATCGAGTTGTACCCGATCGCCATGTGGACGTCGGATTCGGTGAACGCGTGGTATCCCGCCTCCCATCCACCGAGACGGAAACCGGCGAGGCCCTTGGCGGGCTGGTCGATCGTGACCGACGTGTACAACGACACCGAGTCGATGCCTTGGTGGAAGGCTCGGGCCGCGGGGACGGCGACCGAGTTCTGGTAGCCGCCCGTGCCGGTGTACGAGGCGACGGCGCGAGGTCCGTGGGTGTCGATGATCCGCCGCAGCTCAGACGCGATGTCGTCGAGGGCACTGGCGCTGGCGACCTCCTCGAAGGTGCCGTCTGGACGTCGGCGCAGCGACATCCGGATTCGGTTGGGGTCGGCCATCTGGTCGGGAATCTGGCGGCCCTTGATACAGGTGTACCCCTCGAACAACGGGTCGTCGGCGACGCCTCGAACCGCGATGACTCGCCCGTCGGCGACATCGACCTCCATCGGGCAGCTCGCGTGACACACACGACAGAACGTGGCGCGGGTCTCCATCGTCGTCCTCCTGGTAGTTGCTGTCAACAGCGTACGCGAACGCGACGATGCGGACCGACCTGGCCGTCAGGTCGACGTGGCGGACGCCGTGACAGCCTGGCCTTCGCTGATGTAACGGCGAACCATCGACTGGAAGTGGCGGGCACGAACCTCTTGGTAGTTGCCGAGCGTTTGCCCGCGCTTCGCGCTCGCCTTGAAGCCACGGGTCTGGGCCGCCAGGTTGGTCGTGTCCTGATCGAGGACCTGGCCGAGCGACTTCAGGAGCGCCGGCACCGACGTGTAGCTATCGGCGACATCAAGGTCGATGGGGTCGGCCGGCAGCGGCACCTTGCCAGAGCGCGGCTTGGGTCGCAGCAACAGCACCTCGTACAGGCAGCGATCGGGATCGGGGCCATCCGGGCGGAACCGGTAGCACAGCGGGATCTGCAGCCCGGGGAAGAAGAATGCATTCGGGAAGACGAAGTACTCGATCGAGTCGATCGTTTCGGTAACCGACAGGTGGCTGAAGTCGTTGTCGTACTGCTCCCCGAGCACGCTCTGCATGTGACGGGCATACACGTCGCGAGCCCGTTCGCCGTCGGGGATCGTCGGTACCGGCTGGCCGGGGTTCTTGCGCGACATCAGCATGTTCAAGATGCCCTGCTCGTCGGGTCGTCGCTCGGGCGGAACATGCGGGCTCGTCGTGCCGATCGTGTGAATGAATCGCGACACATGGTCACCGAACACGTCGTACTGAGCGTTGGCGTCGCCCGCGGTGTAGATCGACTGAGAGTGCGTCTCGAGGATGTGGTACGCCTCGAGGAACGCCTGAGCGGATGCCTTCCAGTTGGCGGGCAGCCGCTTGCGGATGTGGACTTCGACGTAGCGGTCGGCGAGATCCCAGTTCTCGAAATGCTTGGGTAGCACACCGAGGTACTCATCGAGCGACGGTGCCATCAGCTCCGGTGGACAGTCGTCGAAGTTGATGAAGACGAAGCCGCCCCAGTGGCCGGTCCGCAGCTCGGGTAGGCGGTGAGTCGTCGCGTCGACGTGCGGAAAATCCCATGCGCACGGCAGGTCGATCAGCTCGCCGTCAAGCGACCAGGTCCAGCCGTGGAACGGGCACCGCAACCGCTGGCTGTACCCACTGGTGGCGGGCGGCTTGAGCTGCGTGCCACGGTGCAAGCAGGCGTTGTGGAACGCCTTGACCGTTCCATCGGCCCCCCGCACGATCAGCGCCGAGCGGTCGCCGACGTCGTAGACGTAGTAGTCGCCGGGCTCGGGAATGTGCTCGTCGCGACACGCCCATTGCCATGTACGCGACCACATGTGATCGTGCTCGGCGACGGCGTACTCCGACGACGTGAACTCCTCGTAGGGCACGTCGGTGTCGCCTTCGAACACGTACGACTGCTCGAGCAGCGGAGCCGGCGGCGGCGTCGAGTCGCCGAGGATGAGGTCGCGCGTGCTCGGCCCAGGGCACCGCGCCGCGCCGCGCTCGACCCTCACGGGCGTGGCGCGATCGGTCACAGTCGACCACCGACCATCGCGGTGTGCTCGAGCGCGAACCGCACCGAGGCGTCGAGCACCTCTTGCAGCTCGACGATGTTGCCGTCGGGATCGCGCCCGTAGATCGCCCGGAGCCGGGAGTGGCCGAGTTCTTCACTGGTTGGTGGGGGGCCGTGGAACGTCATGCCGTGTTTCGACAATCGTTCGAACTCCCGGTCGATGTCGGTCACGTCGAGGCAGAGGTGCGTATAGCCGTGGTTCGCTGGACCACGGGCGGGATCGGCAGCCGTCGGCGATGGCGACACGTACTCGAACAGTTCGAGGTACGCGTTCCCGGCGCGCAGCATCACCTGGCGCGCCGCTGATCCGGTCACGCCGATCATCCGATCGACGAGGGGGCGGTCGCTCCACTCGGTCGTCATCACCGCTTCGAAGCCCAGAACCTCGGTGTAGAACGCTGCGAGACGGTCGATGTCGGGCGTGCAGATCGCGACGTGGTGGATGCCGCGGATCACGACGCCTCCGTCGGGGTCGCTCGTCGGGCGACCCCATTGCCCGTCGTTGAACCTGTGCTCGACACGTCTGAGTTTCTCAACATGTATTACGTTAGTCATCAGTTGACGGCTGCTGTCGAGCCGGGATCGTCGTGCCACCGAGGTCCAACCAGGACGCAGCGCGAGGGAAGAGGGGTACCTGATGACCGATCTCGTTGATCAACCGGTGACGGTGCGAGGAATCTCGCGCTCCAAGGCGCCGGAGCCTGCGTTGAGCGACAGTGCGATACGAGGTGACCGATATTGGTCGCGGGAGTTCGCCCGCCTCGAGGAAGACGCGCTCTGGCCGCGGGTGTGGCAGGTCGCGGGCCGCAGCGACCAGATCCCGACGCCCGGCGACTACATCACCTACGAGATCGGACGCGATTCGGTCATCGCGGTACGCGGCGAAGACCATGCAATTCGCGTCTTCTTCAACGTGTGTCAGCACCGCGGGAACCGTCTGGTGACGGCCGAGGTCGGGTCGCTGATCGGCGGCGAATTTCAGTGTGCGTACCACGGCTGGCGGTTCGGTAGCGACGGGCAACTGAAATGGGTGCCCGATGAGGACGACTTCGTTCAGGGCAGTCCGTGCGGCGTCCGCAACCTGATCGAGATGCCGTCCGATACGTGGGCGGGCTTCGTCTGGTTCAACATGGATCCCGATGCGGCCCCGTTGCGTGACTGGCTCGACCCCGTCGCCGAACATCTCGACGCGTACGAGATGGAGAACATGAAGCGCACGCATTGGGTGTCCGTCGAGGGCGACTTCAACTGGAAGTGCGTCCAGGACAACTTCAACGAGAGCTACCACCTGCCGTACGTGCACCCGCAGACGTTGGCGTCGATGAACGAGCATCATTCGGGCTGCCAGTTCGATCTGTACGAATCTGGTCACGCGCGGATGCTGATGCCGGGGGGTGGGCCGGGGCCGCAGTATCGCGGCAAGCCGGATCGCACGCTGAAGAGCCTCGACGCCGACCTCACGTTCTGGGATGTCGATCCGGCGCCGTATCTCAACGACCTGTCGGGCTTGCGACTCGCGCTCCAGCGGGCGAAACGCGAGCTCGGCGTGTCGAAGGGCTACGACTTCTCGCGGTACTCCGATGAACAACTCACCGACAACTACCACTACACGGTGTTCCCGAACATCTCGTTCAGCATGAAGCCCGACGGCTGCATCTGGCTCCGGGCGACGCCGCACCCGAGCGACCCGCAGAAGTGCATGTTCGACATGTGGTACCTCACGCGCTTCCCCGAGGGCGCGACGGAGTACTACTCCAACTCGATGAAGGAATGGGTGTCGATCGATCATCAAGTCGAGCACCAGTCGGGTGTTGCCGGCGAGGTGTCGTGCGGCCCAGGCATCGACCAGGACGTCGCGATCTGGAACACGCAACAGCAGGGCCTCCGGTCACGCGGGTTCCGCGGAGGGTTCATGCCCTGGCAGGAACGGCGGATCCAGTTCTTCCACGACAACATCGATCGCCATCTCGCTCGCGGGCCACTTCATGTCTGATGCGATTGAGCTCGGCGATCTCAGTGATCTTGCCGACGGCGAACTGCGCTGCTTTGAACAGGTCGGTCCCGACGGGATCGTGGTGTGCCGGGCCGGGGGTCAGCTCTACGCCCTCGCCGACAACTGCTCCCATGCCGACACTCCGTTGAGCGAGGGTCGGCTGCGTGGGTACGGCCTGACGTGCGCGCTGCATGGCGCAACGTTCGACGTCCGCGACGGTTCCCACTCCGGTCCACCGGCATGGGAAGGCGTGGCATGCCACCGGGTGGTGGAGGTCGACGGGGTGGCCTCGGTCGAGTTGAGCGAGCGCGGCGAGCGCGCCGCTGACCCGGTCGCCGATGGCAGCAGGATGCAGACCCGATGATCGTCAGCCCCGTCCGCAACATCCGCGCCGTCAGCACGCCGGTGGTCGCTGCGTGACCGCCGTACCGACGACGGCCAGCGAGGTCACGGCGAGCTGGATGACCGAGGCACTGCACGGGTCAGGCACGATCGGGGCCGACGTTTCGGTCGCGTCGATCAGCATCGATCCGGGCACCGCCGGGGTCGGGTTCATGGGTGAGGTGGCCAAGGTCGGTCTCGTGTACGACAGCGATGCCGGTTCGGCACCCGCGACGGTGATCGCCAAGTTCCCCACCCGGGTGCCGGAGATCCGGGCGATGATGCACCCCACTCGGATCTATGAGCGCGAGCACCGCTTCTACAGTGAGCTCGCCGCCGAGACACCGCTGCGTACCCCGCGGGTGTACCACGTCACCTGCTCGCCGGCTGCGGCGTCGGCCGACGAGACCTACATGCTGCTGATGGAGGACCTCTCGGCATTGACGCTCGGCGACCAGGTCGCCGGGACCAGTCCCGAACAGTCGCACGCCGCGCTTGTTGGACTCGCCCATCACCACGCTCGGTTCTGGAACGGTGCAGGGCTCGAGCGGGCCGACTTCATCCCGGTGATCAACGGCCCGCTCAATCAGGCCGGCCAGGGCATCTACGAGGCATCGTTTCCCGGTTTCTGCGAGGTCTTCGGTGACACGCTCGAGCCGAAGATGCTCGCCGTCGCCCGCGGGTACGCCGCAGCGAACCCGTCGCTGCTCGATGCCTTAGCGGCGATGCCTCACACGCTCGTCCACTTCGACTATCGCGCCGACAACATGTTCTTCGACTCCGATGCCGCCCCCGACAGTTCGGTCGTGGTCATTGACTGGCAGGCGATCAGCCGCGGCGGCGGTGCCGCTGACGTCGGCTACTTCCTGGCGCAGAACGTCTCGACCGACGACCGTCGCGAGCACGAAAGCGATCTCCTCCACGCCTACCACGACGCCCTCGTCTCCAACGGGGTGGCGGGCTACGACTTCGACACGTTCTTCCAGCACTACCGGCTGGGCGTCGTGTACGGCTGGATCATCCCGGTGATGGCGATCGGCAGCCTCGACGTGTCGAGCGAGCGGGCGATGGCGCTGTGGACGGCGGTCATCGAACGCACCCAGGTCGCGATCCTCGAACACGGCGCGGCTGAATTCATTCTTTAACGGAATGCCCGGGTTGGTTTAAGTCTTTAGTGGAGCCTGGGATCGACGGTGCAGGCGAGTTGGGGCCGGCACGGCGACACAACGACGCCGCCAACGCTGGCGGGGCAGCAAGCCATCCGTGACCAGCGCGCGCTCCCACAGCGCAGAACCGACACGAACGCCCCACAGTTACGGCGGGCAGCAAGCCATCCGTGACCAGTGCGCGCTGACGCAAACCAGCCCTGCGCTGCGGCTGCGGCGCGGCTCAGTGGAGCTTGGGATCGACGGTGCAGGCGAGTTGGCGGCCGGCGCCGATCTCATAGCAGTGGATGTCGGTGGGGTTCCCGGCGTACAGGCTCAGCGGATCGGTGATCGCCGCGTGGGTGTCGGGATGCGGGCACGGCGACGCGGCGACGCCGCCGACGCTCAGCGGTGCGGGGCAGCTATCGCCGTGAGTCGCGGCGACGACACGTGAGATGTAGTCGGCCGTTCCGTACGCGCCGGCCACCGTGAAATGCACGCCGTCGCTGGTGTACCAACCGGTGGTGGTGCGGGTGTACGCGTCGTAGTCGGCGACGTGCAGGTCGGGGTACGCGCCAGACCCGGCTTTCGCCCGCAGGATCTGGTTCTGGATTCGGAACCCGGCATCTTGGGGCGTTGCCCCGGTGGGGTTCCGGTATGCGGTGCCTTCCCGGTAGGTGAGCCAGATCACCCGGTGCGCACCCTTGGCACGTGCTGCCGCCATCACTTGATCGACCGCGTCGGCGAAGGTGGTGTGCCAGTCGTTGTAGCCGGTCATGATCACCACGTCGTCCAACACACCGGCGGTCTCGTTGATCGCCTGCACTGCGTTGAGGGGGCGCCTGCCCTCGCGCCCGGTGCACGACGTGCCGACGAGTCGCCGACATGACTCGACGTCGAGGATGAAGTCTGATCCGACCAGAGCGTGGCGCGCGTTGCCGTACCAGCGCACACCTGCCAGCGTGGAGTCGCCCACGAGCAGGACGCGCCGGGCAGTGTCGGGCACGAACACGTTTGTCTCGACCGGCGGAGACGTCACCGGCACAGCCGGGCCGGTGAACCATCCGGTGGCGTCGACGACGAGATGCGTGCCGTTGCTGGAGAACACCGATATACCAGCGGTCGAGGCTGCGACGATTCCAAACTGGGCCACGTTTTGCCGGCGGCGATCGGTGTTCACCGTGGCCGCAAGTGGTCGCAGCGTTCCGGCGGGATAGGCCGTGACAAAGCCAGCAGTGCGGGTTTCGGTCAGCGTCCAGTTCCCGGCAATGGCGGCGACTCGGCCGTCCGCCACCACCGAGTGCGACTGGACCGTGATCGTTCCGCCGGGGTTGATTGCCCCTCCAGCGATAGGCGGCGTCCTGGTGTCGATCAGCCGGGTCGGGGTGATCGGCACGAACAACCCGTCCGAGGATTCGGGTGCAGATGTTCCGGTGAACCACCCCGTGTAGTCGACGATCACGTGGTCGCCCTGTTGGGTGAAGACTTCGATCCCATCTGGCGTTGCTGCGACGATCTGTCCGGCAGCACGGATCTGGCGTGGGCCATCGACGTTGAGCGAACTCGTTGCCGGTCGCTGGCCGCCTGCCGGTTGCGCGGTGAAGAAACCTGCGGCAGTGGTGTCAGCGGTGGCCACCGTGATCGCGAGTGCGGTCGCGTCCGGTGGCACTCCCGGCGGCAGCGGGATTCGTAACGTCGATCCGGCCGGGGGACGCGCCGCGCCGACCCTGGTGTCCAACAATCGCACCGCCGACGTTGCCACGAAACGCCCGGAGCGTGTGGTCGTCGCGACCGGCGCGAACGCGCCCATCACATCGATCACGATGTGCGCGTCGACGCTGGCCGACACGCTGATCGAACCGTCGATACCGACCGGCACGATTGCTCCGTTGGCCCTGGTCTCGCCCGCTTCGGCGTTCAGGGTCGACGTTGGCGTCGGCGCCGCCCCGGTCGGCCACAGCGAGACGAAACCGCTCTGCGCCGGCGATGTGATGGCCGCCGACACCACGACAGCGACCGCTTCGGCAGGCAGGCCGCACCGGCCGAGCGTGCGAATCACGGTCGCGGTCCTGGCCGGCACGCGGGTAGACGAAACCGCGCGGCTGTCATACAACCGACACGGCTGCACCGTCACAAGCGCCGATGCGCCAGCTGACGCGCCAGTCGGCGGGGCCGGTGCCGCCCGCACCTGGTGGAGATCAGCGACCACGGCGAGACACGCCACCAGCGCGAGGCCGGCAGCGGTTGGTCTCATACGCCAGGAATCATACGCGGCGAACCCCGTCGTCATAGCGGAGCTCGTGGCGCAGGGTGCCGTCGGCGCGCCACTTGCGCACGGCCGCTTCGCCCCTGGGACCGTCGTGGCGACGCCCGTTCCGGTAACGCTCCTCGTAGTGGACGCCCCCGCTCGCAAAGAAGCCGCGCACCGCTGGGGTCCG
>JANNHO010000010.1:0-6441 GCA_031404435.1 Acidimicrobiaceae bacterium
TGATCGAGGAGCTCGCCAAGTGGGTCCGGTCCGGACGTAGCGGTGCATGGTCGTACGTGTACCGAACCCACGCAGCCGCTGCCGCCGAGTGGTCCCGCCTCGATCCCGTCAACCGGTGGGCGAGCCTGGTTGCAACGTGGAGCGAAGCGCACACCACGTCCGACGATGGTGGCCCCGAAGCAATCCTTCGGCGGCAGGCGCTGGCCGACCTGCTCGCGCTCGCCCCCGGCACCGCGCTTGCCGAGAACACGTTCGTGCAATGGTTCACACACAGCCATGTCATGGTCGTCACCGAGGATGCCGAACTGGTGCTCGCCGATCTGATCGCGCTCGACCTCGTCTCGGCCTCCGGGCCGACAGGGCTGACGACGTTGACCCGTGCGCTGATCAGCGATCCGGCGTCGGCAGCGGCGTTGCTGCCCGCAACGGTGTCGACGTTCGTCGTCCAGGCAGACCTCACCATCGTCGCGCCGCTGGCGCTCGATCCGACGCTGCGCGCGCGACTCGACCGGATGTGCAGCGTCGAATCGGAGGGGAGCGTGGTGGTGTTCCGGCTCGACCCGACGCGTATCGCGGCCGAGTTGGCAAGCAATGAAACAGCCGAGTCGCTGACCGCGTTCTTGGCAGCCGGTTCGTCGGTGCCATTGGCATCGTCGGTCGGACAGATGATCCGCGATGCGGAACGCAAGCGGGGCGGCCTGCACATTACCGCAGCGACCACGGTCGTCACCGCCGACGATGTACTCGGGCTGGCCGAAGCGGTGAAGGTCAAGTCGGCCAAGCTCACCCTGATCGCCCCCACCGTGGCAGTTTCCGACCTCCCGCTGGCCAAGGTGCTGGCCGCGCTGCGCACGAAGGGACTCGCTCCGACAAGCGTCGCAGATACGTCCCACGACAACGATTTCGAGCGCGACCCATGGCGCTCGAGTGCCAAGCCGCAACCGGTCAGCCTGATCCACCCGTCGCCCGAACGAATCGCCGAGGTCGTTGCACATGCAACGAAGTAGCACTCCATACCCAGAGCGCGTACCGGCCACCGCACATGCGGTGACAGCATGACCGATCCGCTAAACCCGCTGATCGTGCAGAGCGACCTGTCGGTGATGCTTGAGCTGGCCAGCCCCCGCGCCGAGGTCGCCCGGGCCGCGTTGGCGCGCTTCGCCGAGCTCGACAAGGCCCCCGAGCACATCCACACCTACCGGATCACCCCCCTGTCGTTGTGGAACGCAGCGGTCGCCGGGCTCTCGGCGGGCGAGGTGGCCAGCACGCTGAACGGCCTGGCCAAGTACCCGGTGCCGGCCGGGGTACTGGCCGAAGTCCACGACCAGATGGGCCGTTACGGACGGCTACGCCTGGTGCGCGATTTCGACACCGGCGGGCTGGCGCTGGTGAGCCGCGAAGTGCCGTTGCTCGTGGAAGTTGCCCGTGACAGGGTGGTCGGCAGCCTGCTCGGCGAGCGGCTCGACGGCAACCGTTGGGCCGTGCGCCTCGGCGACCGTGGAGCGCTGAAGCAGGCGTTGCTGCATCTCGGCTGGCCGGTGGCCGACGAGGCCGGCTACGAGGAGGGCAGCCCCCTTGCCGGTGCCGAGGTAACCTGCGAACTACGCGGCTACCAGGCCGACGCCGTGTCGGCGTGGTGGCAGGGCGGCGCGCAAGCGGCGGGCAACGGCGTGCTGGTGCTGCCGTGCGGAGCAGGCAAGACCGTGATCGGCATCGCCGCGCTGGCAGCATCCGGGTCGCACACCCTGATCATCGCCACCAACATCACCTCGGCTCGCCAGTGGATCCGTGAACTGGTCGACAAGACCACCCTGACCGAGGATCAGATCGGCGAGTACTCCGGCGATCGAAAGGACATCCGCCCCGTCACCGTCGCCACCTACCAAGTGCTCACCTGGTCGCCGCACTCGCGCGACGAACCGCTCGAACTGCACCAGCTGTACCCGCATCTGGCGCTGTTCGATCGCACCGAGTGGGGCCTGATCATCTACGACGAGGTCCACCTGCTTCCGGCACCGGTGTTCCGCGCCACAGCGCGCATCCAGGCGGTCCGCCGCCTCGGCCTCACGGCCACGTTGGTACGCGAGGACGGTAAAGAGGCCGACGTGTTCAGCCTGATCGGACCGAAGCGGTTCGACATTCCGTGGAAAGAGCTGGAGCTCAGCGGCTGGATCGCCCCGGCCGTATGTTCCGAGATTCGCGTCGAGCTCCCCGAGGGTTTGCGGATGGACTACGCGATGGCCGAGCAGAGCCAGCGCTACCGGATGGCCGCGTCCACGCCGCGCAAGATCGAAGTCGTCAAGCACTTGGTGGCCAAACACGCCGGTGACCGGATCCTCGTAATCGGTCAGTTCGTTGATCAGCTCAAGCGGATCGCCGACGAGCTCGACGCCCCGCTGATCACCGGCCAGACGGCCCAGAAGGTGCGCGAGGCCCGCTTCGAAGCGTTCCGCTCCGGGGCGATCGAGGTGCTGGTGGTCTCGAAGGTGGCCAACTTCTCCATCGATCTGCCCGAGGCGAACGTGGCCATCCAGGTGTCGGGCACGTTCGGCAGCCGCCAGGAGGAAGCGCAGCGGCTGGGACGGATCATGCGCCCCAAGCTCAATGGCGGACAGGCCAGCTTCTATTCGATCGTCACCCGTGACACCGTCGATCAGACCTTCGGCGCCAATCGCCAGCGGTTCCTTGCCGAGCAGGGCTACGACTACCGGGTGATCGACGCCAACGACTTGTAACGGGATCGGCTGCAACGGGAACAGTTGCGACGCGCGGGCCTCACCCAGGAAAAATGTGTGACAACACGGTCGTTCTGGTCATAGGTGTTCGGCGTCCAGAACAACTGGCCGAATCCGATGGTGCCCCCGCACCATCTCCGATTGGAGACTCATGAAGTTTCGAAACAAGGTGGCGATCCCGCTGATCGCCTGCTCCCTAGGACTGGTGACCGCGCTGTCACCCGTGTCTCCCGTCTCGGCGGCTGTTACCGGGGGCCCGGTGCTTGCGCTCGCCCCCGGCAACCAGTTGCTCGGATTCAACGTCGCCTCACCGACGGTGATCACCCAGACAACCCCGATCACCGGCCTCGTCGCAGGCGAAACCGTCGTCGGTTTCGACGTACGCCCGGCCACCGGCCAGCTGTACGCCATCGGCGTGGGCGGCACCAGTGGCCATGTCTATACCCTGAACCCCTCCAACGGTGTCGCGACCGTGGTGAACGCCACGGCGTTTTCGACCACGCTCCCCGTCGGCGGAACGTGGTCGGTCGATTTCAATCCCGTCGTCGACCGTATCCGCTTCGTTCACTCGGGCGGCTCCAGCTTGCGGATCAACCAGCTCAACGGCACCCTCGTGGCGACCGATACCGCAGTCGCGCCGGCCGCGCCGGCAGCAGTCGCCTATGACCGCTCGACCCCAGCGACCCCAACGTTGACCACGCTGTTCACCATTGATGCTGCGGCCTCGACGCTGAACCTGATCGGCGGTGTCGACGGAACGCCGTCACCGAACGGTGGGGCAACGACCCTTCGCGGCCCACTCGGCGTCACCGTCACGCCGGCATCCACGGTCGGCTTCGACGTCGGCGCGGGAGGCGACGCAGTGGCGACACTGAGCGTCGCCGGCGTGTACGGGCTGTACAACATCAGCCTTGCGACCGGTGCCGCAACCTCAGCCGGCACTGTCGGTCTGGGTGCTACCGCGGTGCTCGACATTGCACTGCCACGGCCACCCGTCGGTGCGATCTTGGCGCTCTCGAGCAACAACCTGCTCACCTTCGATGCAGCGAACCCAGCGGTGATCACGTCGACCCGGGCCATCACCGGCCTCCAGGCCGGCGAGAGCATCGTCGGTTTTGACATGCGCCCGGCCACCGGTGAGGTGTTCGCCATCGGCGTCGCCGGCACCAGCGGGCGGGTCTACAAGTTGAACCCAGCGACGGGCGCAGTCACCCTGATCGGTACCGCCCCGTTCTCCACCACGCTTCCCGCCGGTGGAACCTGGGCCGTCGACTTCAACCCGGTTGTCGACCGAATTCGCTTCGTCCACTCGACCGGGGCGAGCTTCCGCGTCAACCAGATCACCGGAGCGCTTGCCGGCACCGATACATCGGTCGCTCCGGCCAAGCCCACCGCGGTTGCCTACGACCGCAATATCGCCACCACTGCGGCGACCACACTCTACGCGATCGATGATGTTGCCTCAACGCTGAACATCATCGGCGGGCCGGACGGAACGCCCTCACCCAACACAGGGGCCACGACCCTGCGCGGGGATCTCGGGGTGCTGCTCGACAGCGCCAACGTTGGCTTCGAGATCGTCTCGACCGACCGCGCACTGGCCACGTTCAGTTCTGCGGGTCTGACCGGTTTCTACACCGTCGACCTGGCCAGCGGTCAGTCGTACGTCATCGGCAACGTTGGTGCGGGCACGACCGCAATCACCGACATCACCGTCGTACCGGTGCTGCCAACGGGGGCGTCGCAGTACACCCCGGTGACCCCGGCCCGCCTGCTCGACACCCGTGAAGGCGGTGCCACCAAGCCCGGCACCGACACCACGCTCGAGGTGCAGGTCACTGGCGCTGGCGGCGTGCCCGCCAACGCAACCGCTGTTGTCCTGAACGTGACCGGTACCGAGGCGAACCAGGACGGCTTCATCACCGTCTTCCCGAGCGGTGCAGGCCGACCGTTGGCATCGAACAACAACCTCACCACCGGTGGCACCAAGGCCAGCCTGGCCTCGGTTGGAATCGGAGCGAACGGCAGGGTCAACATCTACGTCCAACACGGTGCCCACATCGTGGTCGACGTGTTCGGCTACTACGCACCCCCGACCGGAACTGCAGGCCGCTTCACTGCGGTCACACCGGGCCGCGCCTACGACTCGCGGACGGTCAGCACGACCAAGCCCGCCGCAGCAACGACAGTCGAGGTCGACGTGACCGGACGCTTCGGTGTTCCCGAGACCGGCGTATCGGCCGTGATCGTCAACCTGACCATTGATGACGCCACGTTGCCCGGCTACGTACGGGCATGGGCCAGCGGCGCAGTCAAGCCGGCCACGTCGAACCTGAACGTGCAACGCACCGGTGGAACGGTGGCCAACCTGGCCGTCGTCCCCGTCGGGGCAAACGGCAACATCAGCGTGGAAACACAACTCGGCGGCAACCTCATCGTTGATGTCGCCGGATGGTTCTGCGATTCCACTGGTCGGGGCGGCTTCGGCGGCCTCTTCGTGTCACTCACCCCGAACCGAATCCTTGACACCCGTGAAGGACTCGGCGCTCCCGCCGCAGCACTCATCCAGAACGGTTCCATCGACGTCGCCGTCGGCGGGCAGGGCGGCATCCCGGCCACAGCTTCGGCTGCGTTCCTCAACGTGACCGCAGTCAACGTGGTGGCACCAGGTTTCGTCACGGTGTATCCCGTTGGCGATCCGGCACCCGCTGCAGCTGTGTCGAACTTGAATGCCGACATCGCCGGGCAGATCATGCCCAACGCTGTTGCCATCAAGCTGGGCACCGCTGGCCGCGTGACGATGCTGAGTCAGGCCGGCGGCCACCTCGTCGCCGATGCCAGCGGCTGGTTCACCAGCTGATCGAGCTCGCCTGAATCACCGCAACGGACCAGTCCTCCACGAGGGCTGGTCCGTTGCAGTTTTCGCCGACTTCGTCCATGTCGTCGGTTTACGCTGAGCCGATGACTGAACACGAGTTGCACGACCTGCCGGTAACCCGACTTGCGCAGCTCATCGCCGAGCGTCAGGTGTCGGCACGCGAGCTGCTCGATCTGTACGCGTCGCGGATCGAAGCGATGAACCCGGCGGTAAACGCGGTCATCACCCTCGACATCGACCGGGCCACTGCAGCCGCTTCAGTCGCTGATGCCGAAACGGCGTCAGGCCGCAGCACGGGCCCGCTGCATGGCATCCCGATCACGGTGAAAGACGCGCTCGCTGTGGCTGGGATGCGGTCGACCGGTGGGGCGATCGAGCACACCGACCACGTCCCCGAGCGCGACGCCGATGTGGTCGCCGCGGTGCGCGCTGCCGGGGCGATCCCGTTCGCCAAGACCAACGTGCCGCGCTGGTCCGGTGACATCCAGACCTACAACGACATCTTCGGCACGTCCAACAACCCGTGGGACACGTCGCTGGTTCCCGGAGGTTCTTCCGGTGGCGCGGCGACGGCCGTGGCGCTCGGCTTCACCGGGTTTGAACTGGGCACCGACATCGGTGGTTCGATCAGGATTCCCGCCGCCTACTGCGGTGTGGTCGGCCACAAGCCGAGCTTCGGCCTCGTGCCATGCGGCGGCTACCTCGACCGGGTCGACTACGGCACGACCGAGCCCGACATCAACGTGCACGGCCCGCTCACGCGGTCGGTCGAAGACGCCGAACTGCTGCTCGGCATCATCGCCGGACCGCCTCCTGATCGTACGGTGG
>JANNHO010000011.1:0-1537 GCA_031404435.1 Acidimicrobiaceae bacterium
CGGCAACCTGCTCCAGATCGATATTCAGGTTGTGCGGCCCGGCCGAGTCGCAGAACACCGGTTCCGCCCCGACGTACTTCACCGCATTCGCCGTCGCCACGAACGTCAGCGTCGGCACGATCACTTCGTCCCCCGGCCCAACGCCCGCGCGAAGCCACGCGACCACCGGTCGATGACTCGCCTCGTGCGGGGGCCGCGCGGGGCGGGGACGAAACGCGCTCGCCAACCGCAATCGACGCTGCACCGCCCTTGACCGAGATCGAAAAGAAAGTTCTGGCGGCGGAAGCGCGCCAGGCTGAACGCATCGAAGCCAACCTTGCGGCCCATCACAATCCATGACGCCGCAGGTGGTCCCTACGCCACCGTCACCCTGGAGGTCAGATGAACCGTTCCGTTCGCTCGTCGCGTGACGAAGGGGCCATCTTGCCGCTCGTCATGGCCATCACCATCGTGTGCTCGATGGTCGTGTTGTCACTTGCCTCCTACGTCACCGCCGACCTCCGCTACGGCAACGTCGTCGAGCAGCGTGCCGACCGGCTCGCCGCCGCCGACGGAGGGCTTCGCTACGGCATCGAGAAGTTGCGCAACTTCCAGACGCTGTGCACCACCCAGGCCGGTACCGGTGGCGGTTTCACCACGGTATTCCCGCCGGAGATCAACGGCGCTACGGCTGCGGTGACGTGTCGCCGTGTCGGTGGCGGAATATCCGACATCCAGGGATGGGGCGTGGTCGTGACCGGTGAAGGCGTTCCACCTGGGCTGCCGCTCTTCACGACCAAGGGCGGCGGTGGATCGACAGGGAACGTGAAAACGTTCAGCGGGCCCGTGTACGTTGCCGACCCGAGTCGGATCGATCTGCAAGCCCGTCTGAAGATCGAAGACGGCGATCTCTGGTACTCGTCCGCGGACTGCAACACACCGACGCCGATCCCTGAGGTGGACACGGGGTACCTGGAGTTCGTGCCGTCGTTCTTCCGTGGCCCATTGTGCACGGACCTGCGCTGGAACACCGGACTGTTCCGGACTCCGACGGGAGGGACACCTCCGACAACGGTCGTCGATCCGGCTCCCGACAACAGCGACCCCAATTGCCGGGTCTTCTCACCCGGCAAGTACACCACAGCGACCTTGCCACTCGCGGCCAACAACTACTTCCGCGCCGGCGACTACTACTTCCAGAACGTCACCGTCACGCTGCAGAACAAGACGCTCATCGCCGGATTCCCCGGGGGCGCTGGAGACGGTCGAAAGCTCGCCAACGCGGCCTGCCGCCCACGGCAAGACCTCGACGAGGCCACCACGATCGCGGCTGGCGGACGGGGCGGTGCGACCTTCTACTTGGGTGGGTCATCACGCTTCGACATCGACAACGGCGGCGAGCTGGAGATCTTCCGCCGGCGACAGGGCGACACGTACCTCAGCATCTTCGCGCTCCGCACGGCCGGTACCGGGTTCATTGCCAGCACCCTCGGCTACAGCGGCCTCGTGCTGGAGACAAAGTCGGGGAACACGAACGATGTCGCCGTTCATGGCCTCC
>JANNHO010000012.1:0-6247 GCA_031404435.1 Acidimicrobiaceae bacterium
CCTGGACCATCTCGGCGAAGTTGGCTCGCACATCCTCCGGCCGCTGGCCGAGATAGAGGTGACCGCCCGTGATGGGCAGCGTGTTGATGCCCTGGATCATCTCCGGGTCGGCACTGAACCAGGTGCCTCGAGTGTCATCAACACCGTGATCGTGAAGCTGTCGTAGATCGAGACGTAGTCGATGTCGGAGGGTGCGACCCGCGCCTCGGCAAACGCAGCCGGTCCCGACCACACCGCGCCAGAGTACGTCAGGTCGATCCGTCCACCCATGGTGTGCTTGATCGCCTCGCCCTGGCCGAGCACCTTGACGCATGGACGTGCCAGCGTTGCTGCGATCTCAGGGCTGACCACCACCAGCGCTCCCCCGCCGTCAGTGATGACGCAACAATCAAGTCGGTGCAGCGGGTCGGCGACGAGTTTGGAACTCACGACCTCGTCGACGGTGACCACGTCGCGCAGCCACGCGTGCGGGTTGTGCTGGGCGTGCAGCGATGCGGCAACCTTGACCTCGGCGAGTTGCTCACTGGTGGTGCCGAACTCGTACATGTGCCGCTGGGCGGCCAGCGCGTAGTAGCCGAGAACGGACGTGCCCCACAGGTTCTCGAACTCGGCCTCCGGCGCGGAGGCGGTCCCCGCACCGGCACCCGGCTGCGTTCCCCCGTTGCGTGGTATGCCGCCGAGGGTGATCAGCGCAACCTGCGCATGGCCCGCAGCGATCGCCGCCGCCGCGTGGCCGACATGGACCAGATACGACGAGCCTCCGGTTTCAGTGGAGTCGTAGGTTCGGCAGCGCAACCCGAGGTAGTCGGCCATCGACAGCGGGCCCCAGCCGGGGGCATCGCCGGCGCAGTAGTAGGCATCGACGTCGGCCATCGACAACCCTGCATCGTTCAGCGCTCCGAGGGCCACCTCGGCGTGCACCTGGGCGACCGTGCGGTCGGGAATGTCGCGCCGCGGGTGTTCATAGGCACCGGCGATGAACGCCGCACCACGCAACGACATCGGCCGTCAGTCCGACGACGGTAGCGGTTTGGCGTCTTTCACTTCCAACACCTCACCGTTCACCGCACCGGCACCCTCGCCGGCTTTCGTGCACAACAGTTCCACCGTTCCGGCAGCGTCGACATATCGCTTCCCCATCAACGACCCGCCGCCGTGCCCCTCGGCGATCGAGCCTCCATCGCGGTCCGCCGCGGACGTCGCCGACGGCAAACCGCCGATGGTGATCTCGACGGCATCTGCTGGCGCACGGATGATCATCAGTTCGGTGGTGCACGCACGGCCGTACAGTCGGGTACCGGGTTTGAACGCGGTGGGCATGATGGAGTCTCCTCGGTTCGAGCCGTGCGGCTCAGGTAGGGGTGGGTTCGGTGGCGAGCAGATCGCCGAGGACGACGCGGCGCAACATCTTGCCGGTGTCGGTATGCGGAAGTGTGTCACGGAACACAATCGAGTCCGGCGTCTTCGCCCCGCGCAGCTGTACCCGAACCGAGTCGCGCAACGTGGCCTCGTCGACACTGGCACCCGGCTGCAACACGACAGCGGCGACGATGCGCTGACCCCACTCGTCGTCGGGCATGCCGACCACGCAGACGTCCGCAACTGACGGATGCGCGAGCAGCACGGTTTCAATCTCGGCCGGGGCAATGTTCTCGCCGCCACGGATGATCGTGTCATCGGTTCGACCCTCGATGAACAGGTATCCGTCCGCATCGACCGAGCCGCGGTCGCGGGTGAAGAACCATCCGTCGGCATCGAGCACGCTTCCGGAGGAGTACTCGCCGGCGATCTGCTCGCCGCGCAGGTAGATCAACCCCGCCTCGCCGGCCGGCAGCACGGCACCGTTGTCGTCGCGGATCTCGATCTCGACCATCGGCAGCACCTGCCCGACCGAGGAGAGCCGCCGGCGAACCGCCGGGTCATCGGAGGCGAGCGCCGCACGATGATCGTCGGGACCGAGCACAGCGACGGTCGAAGCGGTCTCGGTGAGCCCGTAGGCGTTCACGAAACCGGTATCCGGAAAGGCGCGCAGAGCTGCTTCAAGGACCCGCAAAGAAGCCTTCGAACCTCCGTACGACAGCGAACGCAAGCTCGTCACACCGGCCAGTGCACCATCGAGTGTCTCGACCACGCGGGCCAACATGGTCGGCACCACCATCGCATGGGTGACGGCCTCGTCGCTCACGGTACGGAGCCAGGTGCTGGCATCGAAGGCCCGCAGGTACACCAGCCGCCGGCCGGCAAACAGGTTCGACAACATGTTGGCCACCCCGGCGATGTGATACGGCGGTACCGACACCAGCACCGCCTCGTCGGAATCTGCTCCGCCGAAATCGACCGAGCCGAGCAGGTAGGCCATGAGGTGACGATGGCGAAGATAGGCGGCCTTGGGCTCGGAGGTGGTTCCGCTGGTGTACAACACCACCGCCACTGCGTCGTCGTCGAAGGCGGCTTCCGGCGCGCTCTCCGGGGCGTCGGCGAGCGCCCGCAGCCAGTCGTCGAACACCATTACCATCGCCGAGCTACCGGCGAGCCGTGCCGCGGTCGCACTGTCGGCGAGCACCAGCGCGCCAGGCTGGCGGGCGACGAGCGCGTTCAGGCGCTCGTCGTCGAGGCGATAGTTGATGGGAACGAACGGGACCCCAGCCCACGCCGCGCTCAGCAGGCCGACGGGCAGCAGCGGGTGGTTCTCGCCGGCATACACAACGGCCGCGAACTGTTCGCCCAGCCAGGCCGCTCCCGAACGGACGAGATGGCCGAGGTCCGCGCCAGTGACCCGTTGGCCGGCATCGCCGCACAGCACCCGATCGTCAAAGCCCGACTCGACCATTTCCAGCAGCGAAGAAAGATGCACCACGACATTGTTGACGATGGTGTCAGCCGCGATCAACCCGCAATAGGGTGAACCCACGGCTGCGACCGTTTGGCCAGCATCAATCCGGGGAGCACAACGTATGTCAGCCGCCAACAATCTCGAGTGCGAGGGCCGCGTGGCCCTGGTCACCGGCGCCAGCCGCGGCCTCGGCGCGGCCATCGCCGAGCGCCTTGCACAGGCCGGAGCACGGGTCGCGGTGTCGGCCAGAACCCTCGACCCAGATCCCAGGTACGAGGGGTCGCTCACCGAGACCGTGGCGCGTATCACTGCCGCCGGCGGCGAGACGGTTCCGGTGCAATGCGACCTGTCGTCGGCTGACGACCGGCGTCGGATGATCACCACCACCGTCGACCGGCTCGGGCCGATCGACATCCTCGTCAACAATGCGGCCGTGACGTTCTTCTCCCCATTCACCGAGTTCACCGAGAAACGATTCCGGCTGATGTTCGAGGTGCAGGTGCGCGCCCCGTACGAGCTCTCCCAACTCGTGGTGCCATCAATGCGCGAACGAGGTGCGGGATGGATCCTCAACATCACCAGCCGCGCCGGAGTGCATCCACCGGGACCCCCGTACGAAGCGATCTACAAGGAGGGTTTCAGCGTCTACGGCATGGTCAAGGCCGCGCTCGACCGCTTCAGCACCGGCCTCGCCGCCGAACTGTACGACGATGGCATCGCGGTCAACTCATTGGCCCCGTGGGACAACGTGGCCACGCCCGGTGCAAGCGAGCACAGCCTTGTCGACGGCTTCAAGCTCGAGGGACCCGAGTGGATGGCCGAGAGCGCCCTTGCGCTGTGCGCTGGAGATCCGGCGACGTTGACGGGGCGGGTCGCCTACAGCCAGCCATTGCTGGCCGAACTGCAACGCCGGCCCGTCGCACGCTGAAGCGCCGGCGAGCGCGTCTCGGGCTGGATCAGATCCGTTCCCAGCGGTCCATCCACACGTCCCAGCTGAAGCCGCCATCGAGGTTGCCCCCAATGCTGCGTTTCAGACCGGGAGCGCCACCGGCGATCGAGGTAGACATCACGTAGTCCTCCTGCCAGCGGGTGGTCCATGGCGCGCACGACCCGGTTTTCCACACCGTCGTTTGCGTCGATCGCCAATGGATCCCCCGCTCCCCCGGAGCGATATCGATCCAGCCGATGATCTGCGCCGTCCACTTGTTCGTTCCAGTACAGACGATCGCGCCATCAAGGCGCTGTGTCACCTGCGACTCGCCGGTCCGTGACCAGGACGTGCCCGACCACTGGCGAGGGATGAAGACGATCGGCGGGCTGTACGTGCTCTCGTGCACCGGGCCCTCGCACCGGTGGTACGTCTTCGAGTAGACGAGCTGCCGGCGCTGCCAGGTCAGTTCGTCATAGTGGCAGCGCTCTCCGGGCAAAGAATTGTACATTCGGAACCGGCCTGACGACATGTTCTCGAACCACAGCACCGACCGCGAGACAGGCGTTGTCGTGTAGTTGTAACCGTCCAAATAGTAACCATTGAACGCCATCGAGGCATTGGGATAGAAGGTCGCCAAGTCGTACGTTGGTGCCTTTGCCAGAACTTCGGAGGCAGCAACAGGTTGGACGACGAGCAACAGAGTGGAGAGCAGAACTTTCAACATCAGGCAGGTCCTTTCGAGCGAGATCGAACAATGAGCGCGCCACATGGTCGGTGGAGTAGCGCTCATCTACTTGTCTACCATTTATCGCGCGAACAGTGGTGGATATCGCGCGACACGCGCGATATCCAAGATGTCCGCAGGTTCAGGCTGTGGTCAGCCCGGATTTCGTACCCTTCACCCACCAATCACGAGTAGGAGCCGGTATGAAACGCAGATCACGAATCCTTGGCGCAGCAGTCGTCGCCGTCATCGGAATCGGTGCCGGAGCGGCGGTGGTCAACGCACGCGGCAACGACGACGCCGAAGCCCCGATCACCGGGACCGACCTGCAACGGGCAAGCGACGCAGCGCTGGCCCACACGGGCCAGGGCCGCGTCACCGACACCGAAGTCGGCGACGAGGAGAGCTACTACGAAGTAGAGGTCACCCTCGACGACGGATCAGAGGTCGACGTTCAACTCGACACCGATTTCGGAGTTGTCGAATCCACCGGTGAGGCCGACGCTGACGACACCGATGGCGACGGGTCGGACTGACAACCTGGCTTCCTGTGATCTCCAACGGTCGGTGATGGTACGGGCTGGTTCTTGTTGACGGAACGGTCAAGTTACAGTGGGACCAGCAGTCCGCATCTACTCGACGTGCCCCACCAGGAGGACCCGACTTGCTCCCTTCAGACGTTCAGATCATCTCCGTCGACGACCATGTCATCGAGCCCGCCAACGTGTTCCAGGACCGGTTGCCGGCCAAGTATCGGGAACTCGGCCCGAAGGTGATGCGCGACGATCAGGGCCGCGACGTGTGGATGTTCGAAAATCGGCCGCACTACAACATCGGTCTCAACGCCGTCGCCGGCAAGGACCGCGCCGACTACGGCATCGACCCCGTTGGCTACGACGGCATGCGCGAGGGCTGCTATGACATCACGGCCCGGATCAAGGACATGGACGCCGACGGGGTGCACGCGCAACTGTGCTTTCCCACGTTTCCTGGCTTCGCGGGCAGCACCCTGTTCGCCGCCGAGGACAAAGACCTTGCCAACGCGTGCGTCTCGGCCTGGAACGACTGGATCCTTGACGAGTGGTGTACCGGTGCTCCCGGTCGGCAAATTCCGCTCGCCCTCGTCCCCTACTGGGACGCCGATGCCTGCGTCACTGAGATCGAGCGTGTCGCCGCCCGCGGCTCGCGTGGCATCTCGTTCATCGAGGCGCCGCACAACGCCGGTTTACCGTCGTTCCACACCGACCACTGGGACGGCGTGTTCGCTGCCGCAGCGGCAGCGGACATGCCGTTGTGCATGCACTTCGGCAGCGGCGGTGCACCGTCGATCGCACCCGGCGGTCCGTTCACCGCCGCCATCGCGCTGTTCGCACTGAACTCCCAGTCCACCCTCGTCGAGATGGTCAACTCACGGATGTTCGAAAAGGCGCCGAACCTGAAGGTCGCGCTCTCCGAGGGCGGCATCGGGTGGATGCCGTACCTTCTCGAGCGGGTGGACTACGTGTGGGACCGCCACCGGCTGTACACCGGCATGGCCGATTCGCGAAAGCCGTCCGACATCTTCCGCGACCACATCTTCGGATGTTTCATCTCCGACGAAGCGGGCGTGGCCAACATCGATCTCATCGGTGCCGGATACCGTCCACGCCGGACTCCGCCGTGTGGTCTACCGGGACGGGCGTCCGCCTCTGCTCGAGCCGATCCTGCCCATGGAGAGGACGAAGCTGGAGATGCTTCGCGCGCAGTCCGCGCAAGGCCG
>JANNHO010000013.1:0-22314 GCA_031404435.1 Acidimicrobiaceae bacterium
GGTCGCTTCGGTGTACTGATTCGACAAGTCGAGCGCCTTCTCACCGGTGAGCGAACTCGAGAACGGGTGATTCGGTGTCCACCAGATCTCGCTGGCCAGGCCGTCACCGATGTCGCCCAATGCCTCGACGGCAGCCGAGAACAGCACCGCTTTGGCCATCGTGACCAGCTTCGGGTTGAAACCCTGCTGGTTGGCCTGGGTCCAGAACGTGGCGAAGTCAGGCGGGATCGGGATGCCGACCACGATCTCGACGCCTTCATCCTTGAACTGGCCGATGATGCTGCTGAAGTCGGTGGTGAGCGTCTCGAAGCGGCCCGGGTCGACCACGGTGTAGCCAGCCGCAGCAGCGCCAGCGGGAAAGCCGGTCTCGGCCGAGGCGAGCGCATTGCCGTCGGGGTCGTTCGGGCACAGCAGACCGACCTTCTTGTTGGAGTCGATCGTGTCCCACATGTCGACGAACACGCCGACGAGCTGCTCGGCACCCCAGAAGAAGTGATACGTCCAGTCGAAACCCACAGCGGGATCGCCGCCACGGCCGAAGAAGTACGGCTGCCACGGGGCGAGCGTGCTGAGGCACGGCACGCCGTTGGCTTCACATTGGTCGGCAACGGGGTTGATCATCTCGGGCGTGGCGATCGCCAGCATCATGTCGACACCGTCGTCGAGGATCAGCTCGCCGGCTTTCGACGCCGCGGTGTCGCTGCTCGATTCGGTGTCGGCTTGGATGATTTCGACCGTGTACGACTTGTCGCCGAGCATGATCCCGTCGGCGGTGAGTGCCTTGACGCCGGCGAGGATGAAGTCGTTGGCCGCACCGAAGCCACCCAAGGGACCCGTCAGTGGTGCGGTGAAACCGATCTTCACGGTGCCATCGCCGCCGCCGCCGCCGAACTTGGCGGCATTGGTGCCACCCCCGGCGGTCGCGCCAGCAGTCGTATCCGCGGTTGTGCCAGCGGTGGTGCCCGCTGTCGTGCCGTCGGTCGCTGGCTCCGTCGTGTTCGTCTCACCGGCGGGCGCCGGCGTTGCTTCGTCGCTGCCGCACGCGGCCAGGAACGCTGCTGCTGCAGCTCCCCCGCCAAGTACCAGAATCCGGCGTCGACCGTAGACCGATGTTGCCGGCCAAATCTGCTTGTCCATGTGTGCTTCCCCCTTGTGTTTGTGTTTCACTTCGTCGGCTCGTGCTAGCCGGTGATGTCAGCACGGTCCCGCGCGCCAAGCGCCCGGGTGGTGCGGCGGAGATGCTCCTCCAACAACCGCACGGCTTCGGTGGCATCGCCGCGTAGCGCAGCATCCACCAGATCTCGGTGTTCGCTCGGAACGTCGCGAGCCTCGTCGTGGCCGACCGGGCCGGACCACCGACGGTACAGTTCGGCAGCGTCACGCAACGACAGCGCCATCGTGCGGAGCCGCTGGTTCGGGCACGCGGCCAGGAGCGCTTCGTGAAAACGCCCGTGACAACGGGTCCACTCCTCGCTCATCAACGCGCGGTCACCGTCGAGGTAGATCGGTGTGCGTTCGAGCACATGATTGGCCGCGACCACGCTGCTCTCCCATGCGATGTCGCCGTGTTCGATCGACATCCGCAGCACGAGACCTTCGAGCGCGCACCGCGCGGTGGTGAGATCTTCGAGGTCGTCCACCGACAGCGAGGTGACGTGGAAGCCATGCTGCGGTTCGGCCTGGACCAGGCCCTGCTCGGCCAACCGGGTCAGTCCCTCGCGGACCACGCTGGTGCTGCAGTCGTAGCGCTCGGTGAGCTCGGCCGAGCGCAGCTTGGTGCCGGGTAGGAGCCGCCCGGCCAAGATGTCGGCGCGCAGTTGCGTGTACACCTGCTCGGCGCGCGTCAGCGCGGCGAGCGGCGAGCGATGCCGCTCCGGCAGCACGGGTTCGGTTCGTTCCTCTCGGGACACCATCGGGAATAGTCAAGCACTTTCGTCAATTCTATGCAATATCGACATTTTGTTGACATGTCGAACGTCGAGCGGTAGAACAACATCACGTTCAAAATCGGGTGCGCCGGTTGGTCAGGGGTCGCGAGATGGTTCAGGAAACGGGTTACGTGGCGAGCTGCGGGATGGCCGACGTGGGCGGGGCGTCGTCATGAGCTTGCACGGACTAGCCGAGATGACCCTCGGCGTCCCCAACGTCGAAACGACCAGGCAGTTCTACCGCGAGTTCGGTCTCACTGAGAGCAGCACCACCGATGGCGCTGGCGTGTTCGCCACATCCGACGGTGGCGATCAGTTACGCATCGTCGAGCAGCCGTACCGCCGCCTCGTCGAGTTCGCCGTCGCGGCCGATCACACCGACGATGTCGAGCGCATCCGGCGTGCCGCCCAGGCCTACGGCGTCGATGTGACCGATCACGCCGATGGCAGCATCTCGATGCTCGAGCCGATCGTCGGCATTCGCGCCAAGGTCACGATCCGGGCGCGCATCGTGCAGGCCGAGCCGTACCAGTGGAAGGCGATGAACTCCCCCGGCAACCCGGCCCGCTCCGGCACCCGGGCCCCGGCCATCTTCGAGCAGGGTGCAGCCCAGCCGCGCAAGCTTGGCCACGTTCTGTACACCTCCCCCGACTTCGAGGCGAGCATGCGCTTCCTCGTCGACGTGTTCGGGTTCAAGGTCAGCGACACCAGCGCCGGCATGATCGCGTTCTTGCGCTGCGGCACCGATCATCACAACGTCGGCCTGATCAATGCTCCGGTCCCGTTCTTCCATCACTCGTCGTGGCAAGTCAACGATGTCGACGAGATCGGCCGTGGCGCACAGAACCTGCTGGCCGTCGATCCGACCCGCGACATATGGGGGCTCGGGCGACACTTCCTCGGCAGCAACCTGTTCTGGTACTTCCGCGACCCGGCCGGGAACTTTGCCGAGTACTACGCCGACCTGGATCAGATCCCCGACGACGCCGAGTGGGACGCCCGCGACTGGGCGCCCGACAAGGCCCTGTACGCCTGGGGGCCACCGGTCCCGAAAGCCTTCGTTCAACCCAGCGACATCGATGAGATCGTCGCCGCCATGCAGGGAGCGTCATGAAGATCGCCCGTTTCACCGAAGGCGGCCGCACACGCCTCGGCCTTGTTGTCGCAGCAGGAGCCGCCACCGATGCCGGTGAGATCATCGATGTCGGTAGCGCCGACCCATCGCTGCCGACCGATGTCGGCGTGCTGCTCGCCTCCGGCGATCTTGCCCAACTCGACCGCACTGCCGGCTCCGCTCCCCGCCTGGCGCTGTCGGCAGTCAAGCTCGAAGCACCGATCGCCCAGCCGCCGACGTTCCTTGCGATCGGGCTCAACTACGCCGACCACGTCGCCGAGAGTGGCATGACCAAGCCTGCCGCTCCGGTGGTGTTCAACAAGCAGATCACCTGTGTGGTTGGCCCCGGTGACGGGGTCGAGGTCCCCACCGCGGCACCCGACTGGGTCGACTACGAAGGCGAGCTCGGTGTCGTCATCGGCACGCGCTGTCGCAACGTGTCCGTGGCCGATGCACCGTCGGTCGTGGCGGGCTACCTGATCGTCAACGACGTGTCGGTGCGCGACTGGCAACGGGCCACCCCAACGATGACGATGGGCAAGTCGTGGGACACCCACGGTCCGACGGGCCCGTGGCTGGTCACCGCAGATGAGATCGCCGATCCGCACGACCTCGGCATCCGCACCTGGGTTGATGGCGAGCTTCGCCAGGACGCCTCGACCAAGCAGATGATCACCAACTGCTGGGAGCTGATCGCCCACCTGTCCACGGCGTTCACCCTCCTGCCCGGAACGATCATCGCCACCGGCACACCAGCAGGCGTCGGGTTCGTGATGGACCCGCCGGGGTGCTTGAAGGCCGGCTCCACCGTGCGAATCGAGATTGATCAGCTCGGGGTTCTGGAGAACCCTGTGATCGCCCAGCCCTGAAACCCCGCTGACAAACGCAAGGAACCCTCATGTCGATGACGATGAACATCACCGCCGCTGAAGCCGTGGCTCGCACACGAGAACTGATCCCCGAGTTGCGCGAACGCGCCTCGGCCACCGCCTCCGACCGACGCCTGCCGGTCGCCAACATCGAGGCCCTGCGCCGCACCGGGTCGTTGAAGACGATTCAGGCCTCACGCAACGGCGGGCAGGCGCTCGGCATCCGCAGTCATCTCGACGTGATGAGCGCGTTGGGGCAGGGCTGCGGGTCCACGGCATGGGTTGCCGGTGTGGTCCAGGCCCACTCATGGCTGCTGTCGCACTTCGCGCCCGAAGCCCAAGACGACATCTACCGCGCCAACCCGGAAGCCGTCGTCTCGGCAGTCATTGGCCCGCGCGGCAAGGCCGTGCGCACTGCCGACGGCTATCACCTGCAGGGGGTGTGGCCGTTCGGATCGGGGTGCGAGCGATCGGACTGGTTGCTGCTGGGCGCAGTGGTGTTCGACGCCGATGGCAACGAGATCGACCAGGGCGACTTCATGGTGCCCACCTCGTCGGTGACATTGAAAGACGACTGGTTCGTGAGCGGGCTCGCCGGGACCGGTTCGTGCACGATGGTGGTCGACGGCATCAATATCCCCGCCCACAGGTTCCTGTCGTTTCCCGGCCTGATCATGGGCAACACCCCGGGTGCCGGCGCGCATGGTGACGATTGGGTACATCGCTGCGCGCCCGTGCCGGTGCTGACCATCGCGCTGTGCGGCGGGGCGATCGGCATCGCCAAGCAGGCCCTCGCCGATTTCCCGACCGTGATCAAGGGCAAGGTGATCGCCTACACCGCCGATCCGCAAGAGCCGCACCCGTTCACCCACATCCGCCTCGGCGATGCGGCCACGCGCATCCGCGAGGGGGAGATGTTGCTGTACGGGGTGGCCGACGAGCTTGATGCGACCGCCCAGGCCAACGGCGAGGTGCCGTTGCTGCGCCGCGCCGAGATGCGCCTTGACTGCGCGACAGCGGTGCGCCGTCTCCTCGAAGGCGTGCAGATCCTGTTCCAGGAGTCGGGAGCGACCGGGGTGCGCACGGCCAGCCCGATCAACCGGGCCATGGCCGACCTGCAAACGGTGAACGCCCACGGCTTGTTGAAACTCGAGACAAACCAGGAGATGTACGGCCGCTTCCTCCTCGGTCTCGACCCGAGTACCCCCCTCATCTGACCGGGCATGTAACCGGGCTGCGGCGACGGGGGTAAAGACACCACACAGACCGTGGTGGCTGCCCCCTTGCGGCCGTGGCGTCGACGGGGTCCAATGGATCGGTGCAAGCTGGAATCACACTGTGGGTGAAGTCGGAATGGCGGCGGCGTAGTCGCGCAACCCTCACGCTCGTACTGCTGATCGGCATTGCCGGTGCCGTCGTCCTGACGGCCGTCGCCGGGTCGCGGCGCACGGCGTCGAGCCTCGACCGACTCGCTGCAGAGTCGTTCTCGGCCGACGTCGTCGTCGACGTGGGTGCTGTCGACCCCGACATCGTCGAAGCGATAGAGCGGCTGCCGATGGTGGAAACCTTCGGCTCGTTCGCGATCGTGTTCGCCCTGGTCGACGGAATCGACGCCGACCTGGCTATTTGGGCACCACGCGATGCTCGAGTCGGGGTGCAGATCGAACGGGACCGGATCCTGCGTGGCCGCCGACCGGACCCAGCCCGGCCTGACGAGGTTGCGGTCGATGAGACCGCAGCCGACCTCGTCGGTGTCGACGTCGGAGACCAGATCTCGATCGCCACGATGACGCCTGAGCAGGTGCGCGCCGAGGAGTACTTCCCTGCTCGGGGCCCGCTGCTGCAATTCACCGTCGTGGGGGTCGTCCGAGGGCTCGACGACTTGGACGCGGGAGCAGAAGGCGGCTTCATCGCCAGCCAAGCGTTCCTCGAAACCGTGCACGGCCGGGTCGACGAGTACACGACTTTCCTTGCGGTCGGATTGGCCGAAGCTGCTGTCGCCGCCGACTTCGAAACTGCGGTCGGTCGGCTCATTCCTCCGGGCCAGGAGTACGAAACGATCTCGCTCGAGGTGCGTTCACGAGCGGCCAGGGGGACGATTTCCGCGATCGCGCAGGGGCTCGCAGTTTTCGCACTTGTAGCCGCTGTGGCCGCCTTGGTCGCCACAGGACAGTCGGTCGGACGCCATGTGGCCAGTAGCCGGGTGGACGCGCGAACGCTCCTGCAGCTCGGTTTCACACGAACCGATCGGAACCTGGCGCTTGTGCTGATGGCGCTTCCGGCAGCGCTGTGCAGTGCCGCGCTGGCAGCGGCAGCGGCGTGGCTCGCGTCGTCGATCATGCCAATCGGTTTGGCGCGGCGGGCAGACCCGAACCTCGGACCCAATGCCGATTGGAACGTGCTGATCGGCGGAGCGATGGCGATCACCGTCGTGGTGCTCGTCGCGGCGTTGATCGCGGCGACGTGGATGACCCGGCCTCGGTCTGGGGCGATCCTGAAACCAGGTCCATCGGCAATGGTCGCGGCGGTCTCAAGGGCCGGCGTGGGACCCGTCGCGGCGAACGGTGTGCGACTCGCGATCGACCGACGCGCGCCGGCCCTGCCGGTGCGATCGGCAATTGCCGGCGTCGCCGTCGCGATACTCGGGGTCTTCGCCGTCCTGACCTTCTCCTCCAGCCTCGACCGCCTGCTCGTGTCGCCCGATCGGTGGGGGTACGACTGGGACCTGCTGTTGAACTTCACGTCGGGTGAGGTCGACACTGCGGTGGTGGGTATCGCCGGCGACGACCGGCTGACAGCGGTCGCGCGATGGGACGCCGGATTCTCGTACGTGGAAGGTGAGGGCATCCGCGCCTTCGGCCTCGATCCGGTCGCTGGCGACATCGGGTTCTCGCTGCGCTCGGGCCGGCAGCCGGCGACCCCTGCCGAGGTGGTTCTCGGTCCGGACACGGCCGACCGATTGGGCGCACGCCTGGGCGACCCGGTTCGGGTCGCGATGGACTCCACCGGTAACTCGCGATCGTCGGTTGTCGTTGTCGGCACAGCCCTGTTTCCCGACGACGGTGCGGGAAGCTTCGGCGACGCAATCGGGTACTTTGGTGCGGCCTTCGAAGAGCACTCGATCGTCCCCGATGCTTTTGAGGCGAACCAGCTTGTGGTCAAGGTGGCACCCGGTCTCGACGTCGACGACGTGGGCGTGAGCCTCGATGCGGAGTACCCCGAGTCGGTGTCGGACGAGAGCGTGCCCGCCCAGCCCGGCCCGGTCGCGAACCTGTCGAGCGTTCGTTCACTTCCGCCGTGGCTGGCGGCATTCGTTGCGTTGCTGGGCATCGCCTCGCTTGGGCACGTGCTCCTCACAACCCTGTGGCGGCGGCGCCTCGAGTTGGGGACGCTCCGTAGCCTCGGACTCACCCCCCGCCAAGCGTTCTTGTGCGTTGTGTGGCAGGCACTCGCGGTCACGCTCCTCGGCCTGGTCATCGGAGTTCCGCTCGGTCTGGCGCTGGGGCGGCAGGCGTGGTTCGCCGTCGCCAACCCGATCAACGTTGCGACCGATGTCGCCTGGCCGCATGCTCTTTTCGGCTCGGCCATCGTTGTCGCATTGGCCGTCGCTGCGCTCGTCGCGGCTGTCCCGGGGCTGAGCGCGGCGCGTCTGCGTGTCGCCGAAGCCCTGCGGGTCGCATGAAAATTCGTGTTTAGCATCGACGGGCACCGGGCAATCGGCCGATCAAGCATTCGCACTGGAGCCGGTGACTGCGGAAGTCCACTGAATCGCCCCCCGATTCGGTGTTGTGCGCCCGTGAACGAAGGAGCATTCCTATGTCCATATTCCAACGACCCGAGATCGATGATCGTGCGCTGGCACGACTCATCGAAGAATCACAAGACCTACACACCGACGCCATGGTGGCCGGACGAAGCAGTCTGCCAGACCTGGCCGACTACGCATCTGATCGTCGCCGTTCCGGTATCGAACATGACCCCCAGGTGATCGCGGAGTACACCGAATCGCGCCACAACCTGATCCGCCGTTTAGCGATGTCGGTTGGAGGCGTCCTCGGGGTCGGCGTCGTCAGCACGGCATTTGCCCGCAATGCTGCCGCAGCAGACGGCGACATTGATGTGATGCAACTGCAGACCGCTGTCTCGCTCGAACTGCTCGCAGTCGCGACCTACGAAGCAGCCCTCACCTTGCCATTCATTGCCGACGGCAACCCAGTGATCGTTGCATTTGCCGAGACAACGAGGGATCAGCACGACGAGCACCGGCAGGCGTTTTCGGCCCAGACCGAGGCGCTCGATGGTACCGATCAAACGGAAACGAACCCGAAGTACACCCCCATCGTCGAGGATGCGAAGCCCACACTGATGGCACCTCTTGACGTGGTCAACCTGGCGGCAACGTTGGAACAGGTCGCCACCGAGACCTACCTGGCCAACCTCAGCCGGTTCACCGATGTCACGTCACGCGTGCTGATGGCCAGCGTGATGGGTGTCGAATGCCAACACCTGGCAACGTTGCGTGCGGTCGCTGCCCTTCTCGAAGGCGGCGCACCCGAGTTGATCGCTATCCCGTTGGGTGACGGTGTGGCGCAGTTGCCAGCCGCAGCCGGCAGCGTTGCATTCCCCGAGCCGTTCCCCGGCGTCACCATGGCCAGCCCACCCGAAGAAGGAGCCGTCTGATGAACGAGCCCAACAGCATCATCCCCACCACCCTCACCCGCCGCCACATCCTCGCCGGCGCGGTTGTCCTCAGCGCCGGCCTCGTGGCCGCCGCATGCGGGAGCGACAGCAGCGACGGTGCGGTCAACACGACCGGGCCGACGACACCGCCGGCGGGCACCACAGGTGGTACCACGGCCGGCACCACCGCGGCGACCACGGCGACCACGGCGGCCAGCACCGCAACGACCGAGGCCGCCACCGAGCCCACTGCCCCGGCCGACGACGTCAATCTGACGGTGGCGATGCTCGCCGCCGGGTTGGAAGTGCTCGCCGTGAACACCTATCAGGCGGCCCTCGACGCCGCCGGTGCCGGTGCCCTCGGCGAAGTGCCCCCGGCCGTTGCGGAATTCGTCACCGTTGCGTTGGCCCAGCACCAAGAGCACCTCGATACCTGGAACGGTGTCATCACCGGTGCCGGCGGCGACGCAGTGACCGAGCCCAATGCCGACCTTCAGCCGGTCGTCGACGACGCGTTCGCCGATGTGACCGATGTCGTCGGGGCGGCCAAGCTGGCCCTACTGCTCGAGCAGACTGCGTCGGCAACGTACCTCGATGCGCAGAACCTGCTCACCGACGCCGATGCGATCATGCTCGCCGGTCAGATGCAGATCATCGATGCGCAACACGCCTCGATCCTGCTGTACGTGCTCGGCGAGTACCCGGTCCCGGACGTGTTTGCAAAGACGGAGCTTTCCGCCGCCTGAGCGAGCAAACGAAGTTCAGTAGAGGGGCTGGCCGGTGGCTCCACTGGTCAGTTCCTCTGCTGTACTCGGGCCGAAGCGTTAGATCTCGCTGACGTCCACGGTGCGGCGTTCGGCGTGTGACCGGACTGCCGCTTCCGCCAGGATCAGCGCGCGTAGACCCGCATCGCCGTCTGGCGCGGCGGGGGCGCCAGTGGCAACAGCGCTGACGAACGCCGCGACTTCGGCCGAGTAGGCGGGCATGTACCGCTCGAGGAAGAAGTTCATCAGCGGTGCCTTCGTGTAACCGTGGGCGCCGGCGACCTCCACCGTCGATTCGTAGATGTTCTCCGCGCGTACCATCCCGAGTGATCCGTGGACCTCGATGCGCTGGTCGTAACCGTAGGTGGCACGCCGCGAATTGGAGATCTGGGCGATCTTACCCGAGGCGGTGACGAGCGTGATCGCCGCCGAGTCGACATCGGCAATTGCCGCGATCGCAGGGTCGACGAGCACCGAGCCAACGGCGTGAACCGAGACCGGTTCCTCGCCGAGCAGGAACCGGGCCATGTCGAAATCGTGGATCGTCATATCGCGAAACAGTCCGCCAGAGCGCTCCATGTATGCGATCGGCGGCGGGCCGGGGTCGCGAGAGATGATCGTGACCATCTCCACCTCGCCGATCGCGCCGGCGTCGATCCGAGCCCTGACCGCTGTGAAGTTCGGGTCGAAGCGACGGTTGAAACCGACCATCAACTTCGCCCCGGTCGCTTCGACGACTGCGAGGCAGTCACGCACACGCTGCACGCTGAGGTCGATCGGCTTCTCGCAGAAGATCGCCTTGCCGGCGCGCGCTGCCTGCTCGATCAAGTCGGCGTGCATGTCGGTCGGCGTGGTGATGAACACCGCGCCGATGTCGTCGTCGGACATAATCGCGTCGATCGTCGCGACACGGGCGTCGTACATTGCGGCCAGCGACGATGCTGCGTCAGCGAAGAAGTCGGCGACTGCGACGAGACGGGCGTTTGGCGTCGACGCAATCGCCGCGGCGTGCACCGTGCCGATGCGGCCAGCGCCGAGCAGGCCGATGGAGAGAGAGCGAGTGGACACGGTTTCCTTTGTAGTGGTGAGTTTGGGACCTACGTGGTCCTCAGCTGGGCTGCTTCGCCCGGGACGTTCGCGCCGCACGGCGAGCTTTCATCGCTGCGTCCGCTTCGGGAGAACCGTCATGAAACGAGCCGAACCACCGGTCGAGCGGGATCGCCCCGTCGGAGTAGTTCACCACGAAGTACTTGTGGTGTAGGTAGTGCGCCTGACAGTTCGTGGCGAGCATGCGTGTGGAACCGAGTTCGACCTGATCGAATCCGGTGTGCCCCGGCACCGGCGACAACCCGGCGTGAAATGCATGGAACATTGCGTGGATCGGGTGCGAGGGGATGACCCAGTGGACGAGCACGCCGGAGAAGTACAACAGGTGCTCCACCGGATGCATCGACAGCCCCGACCACGGACCGGGGTTACGGTTGCGGTGATGCAAGCTGTGCACCCGCTTGTACAGCGGCGGCCAATGGATCATCCGGTGCACCACGTGGAAATGGAACTCACGCATCAGCGGTACGAGCAACATCAGGGCAACGAACCACACCGGGTTGTCGGCGAAGTCGAGCCAGGGGATGTGGCCGTTGGCGAACATCCACATCGTGATGACCTCGTATGCGGTCCAGATCGGTAGCCCGCTGGCGAGGGTCCACCACATGTTGTCTTTGATCTGGCTGCCAAACGTGAACAGCTCGCTCTCGGCCGAAGGCCACATCACGTTGTACTTGAAGCGTTTGTCCTGCGCCCGCTGCATGTAGAGGCGCAGATGGAACACGCCATACCAACACACGATGAGCACGGCATTGCGAGCCATGATCAGCGCGATCCAGCCGACCGAGAAGCTACGCATCGTCGTGGCCGACGGTGTGGCCACGAACCACGCGGCCACTGCGAGCGCGGCATAGAACAGGTTCCACGGAGCGATGTAGCCGGGGAAGCCAAACAGCCACTTCAGGTCCTTCGCCGGCCTCGGGGGCCAGGCGAGCAACGGCGCGTACTCGACGCGCTGATCCGGGGTCCAGTCTCCACGCTGATTACGCGTTCCGTAGGTTGTGTCGTCCATAACACCTCCGAGCATGCTCACGCGCCGTCTACCGCTGGCAACGATTGCAGCATCCGTTGTTCGTTGGCAAGTGCAACCACGTCGAGGTCCGTACGCTCGGCCACACCCCGCTACCAACTGACGCTCGGTGAGGAGCACCACCATGACGAACACAGAAACCGACAGGACCACGACGGCGACGGCGACTTCACCTGCCCCGGCAGCGGCGCAGGTGAAGTTCGGGTGGTTGTCGCCGGTGATCGGCAACCGGTGGAGCGATCACCAGCCGATCGTCGTGCACCAGGACCGCCACATCCTGCCCACCGCGCTCGCGCACTTCGACTCGCTGTGGATCGCCGATCATTTCTACGGCTTCGACGCGAACACCGATCCGTTCATGGAGGCGTGGACCACGCTGACGTGGCTTGCGGCGCGCCACGAGAATGTGCAGCTCTGCCATCATGTGCTCGGTCACGGATACCGGCCGCCGGCGCTCACAGCGAAGATGGCGGCCACGTTGCAGGTGTTGTCGGGCGGGCGGTTCATCCTCGGCATCGGGGCCGGGTGGCGCGAACCCGAGTACCTCGCCTACGGCTACGACTTCCCGAAGGCATCGGTGCGCTTCGCCCAACTGGAGGAAGTCATCACGATCTGCCGGCTGATGTGGACGCAGGACTCCCCGTCGTTCGAGGGCGTCCACTACCGCATCGAAGCCGCCGCCGCACCACCGCTGCCCGACCCAATCCCGCGCATCTGCGTCGGTGCATCGGGCGAGCAGATCGGCCTGCCGCTTGTGGGTCGTCTGGCCGACATGTGGAACGGATCGGCTCGCGGCACCGACGCCGATTGGCTGCACCGACTTGGCATCGTGCACCGTGCCGCCGAGCAAGCCGGTCGCGATCCAGGCAACATCGAGGTGAGCGTCACGCTCGAGCGATCGCTGCCCGAGTCCGATGACGACTCGGCCCGGTTGCTCGACGACCTCGCCCACCGGGCCGAGTTGGGCGTGCAGCACTTCGTCATGGACTTCGGTCATCCGCAATCGACCGACCCCGTGCTCCGTTTCGCCGAACAGGTAATCACCCCACTCAAGGCGGCGACATCACACTGACGTCGTCACATTGACGGCGTATCGAATGCGGCGGCGAGCCCGGCGAGCAGGCCGCGCCATTCGTCGGGGGCCGAGGCAGGCAAGGGGACGCGGATGCTCAGGGCGTCGATGAGGTCTGCTCCGGCGCCGCGCAGGCATGGGGCGTCCCCGACGTGGGTCGCATCCGCGCACACCACCGCGTCGCCGACCTCGAGGACGAACTGCATCTCCGGGTCGGTTGCCGCCACTGCAAAGCGACCCACCGGCGCCAGCCCGAAGCCGATCGCCAACGCAGGGCTGATCGCCGCAGCGTATGTCAAGCATGTGGCGATCTCGTCGTGTTCAAGCCGACATTCGAGGCCGAGAGGAACGGCGATGTCACGCTCATGGACCCACGAATCCCAGGTGGCGTGGGCGGCGACGAGACGGATCGGGACGTGCCCGGCGGGAGATTCGGCGAGCATCGACCAGCTTGCCTCGTCGAGGTGCTCCATCTCCGCGAGGAACGCCTCGTTCGAGGCGACGAATCGGTCGTACACCTCGGAGTGAGCGAGATCCGTCATCGTAGAGACCATCATCGCCGGGGTCGCTGCCGGATCGAACTGGGCGAGGAACCGGGTCGGATTCCCGGCCACGCCCGCCTGGACCGACGCCGTCCAGAACGCGTTCACCCCCACGAGGTGGGCGACGACTCCCTGCACCGACCATTCGGCACAGCGGCTCTGGACGAGCCACTGCTCGGCCGGCAAGGCCTTCAGCATCGCCTGCATCCGCCGGCGTTGCCGCACCAGCGGTGCCAACTGCTGCTCGATGGTGCCGGGGATGTCGAGGACCGGCGGGCCGTCATATCGCGGTGAGATCTGCATCGCCGTGACCGTACCGACTCAGAGGGTTGCCAGAAACTCCACGGTTCGGCGGCGTTGATCCGCGTCGCCGAAGGGCGTGATCTGCAGGTCTGTGATGCCGGCTGCGGCCAGTCGGGCGACGGCCGTGGTGAGCTCGATCTCGGTACCGAAGACCGCGACATCGGCCGGGGATGTTGCACCGGCAACTTGGCATACAGCGCGAACTCGGTGTTGGCCAGATCGCGGGCGGTGTCGTGGACGTTGGTCAGCAGGAACGGCAAGCTGGCCAGGATGCGTGGGGCCGGCAAAGCGGCGGCCACGGCGGCGTCGTTCGCGGTCGGCACCGTAGAAGTTTCCAGCGTGCGCGGTCCGACCATCCACGTGGCGACACCGGACGAGCACGTCGCGCCAACGGCGAGCATCCGTGGGCCGAGCGCGGCGATGAACACAGCGGGGCGGGGAAACTCGGAGCGTGTGGCATCGAGCCGGTAAGTGGTGGACATCAACTCACCGGCGAACCGGACATCTTGGTGTGCGAGCAGTGGCACGAGCACCGACAGGTACTCGCGCATCCGCAGCGCCGGGCGATCGTAGGGCAGCCCCCACAAACCCTCCACGACCCGTTGGTGCGATGCGCCGATGCCGAGTGTCAGACGGCCACCGAGCGCGTCGTTGACGGTGAGCGCTTGGCTGGCCAGCGCGACCGGGTGGCGGGGAGCGGTGGCGACGATGGCCGGACCCAGCTCGATACGTGAGGTCGAACTGCCGGCGAGGGCAAGCAACGTCAACACGTCGGGCCCGTTCGGGATACCGGGCATCCACGCACTATCAAAACCCAACAACTCCGCTGTCTCGATCAGCTCGGCAACTTCGGGCACCGTGGCACCCTGATTGGCCAGCACCACGCCTTTCCTCATTCGCGTCTGCTCAACGCCCTACGCCGACCGGCCACCTCAACGGCATGCTGTCGATGCCGCGCAACGTCGAGCTGTTCCAGATCAGTTCTGCGCCGGGCGCGAGCGAGTATTCGGGAATGCGGTCGTGCCACGTGCGGACCACGGTGCGCAGTTCCATGCGGGCGAGGTTCGAACCGAGGCAGCGATGTGGGCCACCGCCGAACGCCAAGCTGCGCATGTCTCCACGACGCACATCGACTCCGTCAGCGCCGGGGAGGCCGTCCGCATCGGTGTTGGCCGAGGCCAGGCCCAACCACACGAGTTCATCCGTGGCAACCGATTCACCGTCGATCACCATGTCGTGTGTCGCCCGCCGGCTGACGGATTGCACAGGAGTTTCGAAGCGCAGCAGTTCCTCGATGAGGTCGACCTCGGAACCAGGCTCGTCAACGAGCATCCGCCGGGCTGCCTCGTCGCCGAGGAGGTAGTTGAAGATGCACTCCAGCGAGATCGTGACGGTGTCGAGACCGGCGGCCAGTAGCAGAAAGCACGTCCGTAGGATCTCGCTGGCGGTCAGCTTCTCGCCATCAATCACCGACTCGGCAAGGTAGGTGATGAGGTCGTCACGCGGATTGACGCGTCGCTCGTGGAGCTCCATGCCGAAGCGTGCGTAGATCTCGCCTGCAGTCGTCGCTTGCAGCTGCAGCGCCTCGTCGGGATCGGCGACCACGTGCTGCGGGCGGATCATGATGTCCTTCCACCGCACCAGCGCGTCGATCTCGTCGAGCGGCAAACCGAGCAAACTCAGGAAGGTGGAACAGGGCAGTGGCACGGCCATTGCAGTCGAGAAATCGCAGCCGCCCGACTCGATGAACGAATCGATCAGATCGTTGGTGTGCTGTTGCACCGCCACCTGCAACGTCGCCATCTTCCTTGGGGCGAAGTACGGGTCGAGGAGCCGTCGGTACTTGACATGCAACGGCGGATCGACGTTCAGCGGGATGATCGGCTCCGTACTGCCCATGATGCCGGAGAACTCCGATGAGTAGTCCGGCCAGTTGCGCAGCGCTGCTTCCACATCGACGCGGCGGAGCATCGTGCGCGCATCGATTTCCACATCGCTGTCGAACGGGCATCGGTCGCGGCGCTCGGCGAAGTACTCGCGTGGTTGCGCCGAGCGCTCATAAGCGAGTCTCCGTCGTTGCTCGTCGGAAGCTGGCTGCTCGTTGCGTGACATTCTGATCCCCCTCGTTGGCGAGCCCACCGTAGACGAGCCGACGCAGCACTGGCCACGCCGCCATCGTCGCCATCCAAAGAATCGGGACCCGATTGTGTTTGTGGCCCAGCGAAACCCGACACTGGGGCCATGAGCGACTCTGTCGGATATGTCGGACTTGGACATTTGGGCGGGTATCTCGCCGCGAGTTTGCTTCGGGCGGGGCATCGGGTGACGGTGACCGATCTCAACCCGGCGCTGGCCGACGCGCTGATCGCCTCCGGCGCAACCTGGGCCACCACCGCAGCCGAGGTCGCTGCAGCATCCGACGTGGTGTTCACGTGCCTTCCGTCTCCGCGGGCAGTCGATGCGGTCGTCACGGGCCCCGATGGCGTGCTTGCCGGGCTGCGTCGCGGTGGGACCTGGATCGACAACAGCACCAACGATCGCAACGAGACTTTGCGGCTCGCCGGACTCTGTGCCGAACGGGGGATCAACATGTTGGAGTGCCCCGTTACCGGCGGGGTGCACAAGGCCGCCGAAGGCGACATCACCGTGTTGGTCGGTGGCGACCAGCACGTGTTCGAACAGCACCGCCATCTCCTGGAAGCGATCGGCCAGCCGATTCTGTACATGGGCCCGATCGGTAACGCGGCAATCATCAAGGTGATCACCAACATGCTCGCGTTCATTCATCTCGTGGCCACCGGTGAGGCGTTGATGCTCGCCAAGCGCGGTGGCCTCGACCTGGCCGCGTCGTTCGAGGCGATCCGCAACAGCTCTGGCAACAGCTTCGTGCATGAAACCGAAAGCCAGGTGATCCTCAATGGCAGTTACAACATCGGCTTCACGATGGACCTGGCGCTGAAGGATCTCGGGTTCGCCTCGGAGTTCGGCCGCGAGTTCGGGGTGCCGCTGGAGATGGCCGCGCTGGTCGAAGCGACGTTCGTGCGCGCCAAGGAGGCGTACGGCGGGGGTGCGTGGTCATCGCAAGTGGTCAAGCTGCTCGAGGATGCCCTCGGCACCGACCTGCGTGCCGAGGGCTTCCCCGAGATGTTGCAATAGACCAGATCCGCACCTGACGCGGGTCAGGTCCCTTTGTAGTTGAGGATCTGGCTCAGCGTGTGGTCGATGGTGACGAGGTCGCGTTGCGCCTCCATCACGGCATCAATGTCTTTGTAGGCGTCGGGATGCTCGTCGAGCAGCGCGCGGTTGTGATCCCACACCTTGCCCTGCATCGCGGTCTCCAACGATTCGTACGACAACTGCCGGACCGCTTCCTTACGGCCCAGCCGCCGTCCAGCCCCGTGCGAACACGAGCAGTATGACGCTGCGTTACCCAACCCCGACACGACATACGAGCGGGTCCCCATCGATCCGGGGATCACTCCACGATCGCCGCTGCGGGCCCGGATCGCGCCCTTCCGGGTGAGCCACACGTCGCGGCCGTGGTGGTGTTCCATCTGGGTGAAGTTGTGGTGGCAGTTGACCTGATCGACGATGCCCACATCTTGACCGACGAACGCGCGGACCGCGTCGAAGATCAGTGCAAGCATTTGCTCGCGGTTGCCCATCGCGTAGTCCTGCGCCCACAACATGTCGGCGATGTAGGCGTCGAACTCTACGGTGCCCTGTACGAGGTACGCGAGGTCGGGGTCGTCGAGCGCGATGAAGTAGCGACGCATCAGCGACTTCGCGCTTTCGATGTGGACCTTGGCAAGCTCGTTGCCGACACCGCGTGATCCCGAGTGCAACACGATCCACACTTGATCCGTTTCGTCGAGGCAGATCTCGACGAAGTGATTCCCGGAGCCAAGCGATCCGAACTGTTTGGCAGCCTTCTGTTTCAGGCGCGGCGTCCACCACTCCTGCGCTGCCGTCGACGGCAACTCGGGCACCACCGAGGCCACCTCATGGCCCTGCCCGACGCCGGCGGGAACCGCCGCGGAGATCGCCGCGTGCAGCGCATCGAGGTTGTCCGGGAGCCCGGTCGAGGTGACGTCGAGTCGCGCTGCGATCATCCCGCAACCGATGTCGACACCTACCGCAGCCGGCACGATCGCTCCCGAGGTTGGGATGACCGAACCGATGGTTGCACCCATGCCCCAGTGCGCGTCGGGCATCAGCGCGACATGACCGGCGATGAACGGCAAAGCCGCCGTACGGTACGCCTGTTTCGCGGCGTTGTCGTCGAGATCCGGTGCCCACGACAACAGATTGCGACCAAGACGTGTAGGACTCATGCTCGGATGCTCGCACACCCGCCCGCTGCCACCGAGCGTGATTTCCCCGGCCCGAGCTCCGGTCAGGGGTTCAGCGCAGGGTTCAGATCGTGGCGTCGATCGTGGCGATGCCGTAGGTGCGAAAGACCGGGTCGCTGGTGAGCACCGCGAGGCCCGTTGCCTTGGCCTGAGCGATGAGCAGGCGATCGAAGGGGTCGTGATGCAGCGGTGGAAGCGATGCGACCCTGACGACGTGGTCGAAATCGATCTGCAGCCGAATCAGTCCGGCCTGTTCGACGCAGGCGTCGACGAACTGCGCAGGAGGAAGCGGCAGCGACAACCTTCCGAGGGCCCACTTGATGCTGATCTCCCACGCGCAAACCGCCGAAAGGACGAGGTCCGTCCCATCATCAGCCACCACCGCTCGGGCAAGGCGGCCCAAGCGGTCGCTATCGCTCATCATCCACAGCCAGGCGTTCGTGTCGAGCAACAGCTGGGTCATTGGAAGTACTCGGCGAGCTCCGCTGGTGTGGCATCGAAATCATCGGGAACAGTGAACTGGCCAGCAAACGCCCCGATCCGCTGCGTGCCGGTTGGGGCAACCGGCACCAGCCGCGCGACGGGCTCGCCGCCGTTGGTGATGACAATCTCCTCACCCCCGGCGACGCGTCGCAGCAGGCTCGACAAATTGGTCTTGGCCTCGTGAACTCCAATCCGGGTCATACGACTAAGCTAACAGACTAGATTTCCGATTCGGTTTGGATGGATTCAGGGTTTCTTCCACTGGTTTTGGCCGCCGCAGATTCCGTTGAGAGAGGAACGTCGTGCGTGAACATTCCGCCGTAGGAACTGAAATTCTCACCAAGATGCGGGCAGTGTGCCTGTCCTTGCCCGAAGCGGTCGAAGAACCGGCATGGGTTGGGACACGGTGGCGGATCCGCACTCGCACCTTTGCGCACGTGCTGACGATCAACGATGGGTGGCCGCCGTCGTATGCCCGCCGGGTCGGCTCGCCCGGTCCGCTCACCCTGATGACGTTCGAATCGTCGGGCGACGAGCTGCACGCCCTACGAAGCTTGGGGTCCCCGTTCTTCAGCCCACCATGGCGACCGACGGTTGTCGGCATGATCATCGACGCTGCTGCCGACTGGGCAGAGATCGCCGAACTCGTCACCGAGAGCTACTGCGTTCTGGCCCCGGCCAAGCTGATCAAGCTGATCACGCGGCGACCATCGGATCGCTGACCCGGAGGACGGGTTCTGCGGTCGAACGTAGGGTGTGAGGGTGGTCAGCATCGATCAGGTAGGCGCCATGGTTCGTGGGTTACCGGACGTGACCGAGGGCCTGCGCTATGCGCAGCGCACGTGGTCCGTCGCCGGCAAAGCCTTCGCGTGGGAGCGGCCCTTCAGCAAGGCCGATCTTCGGCGGTTCGGCACGGTCGCCCCGCCGGATGGCCCGATCCTCGCCGTCATGGTGGACGACCTCGGCGAGAAGGAGGCCGCGCTCGCCGCACACGGCCCGTCGTTGTTCACGATCGCACACTTCGACGGTTACCCCGCTGTGCTCGTCCATTTGAACTCGGTCACTGTCGCCGCGCTCCGTGAGGCGATCGTGGACGCGTGGCTGGCGTGTGCGCCGACCACGCTTGCCGCGGCTTTTCGTGCGTCAGATGGCAGGAACCAGTCGAGCTCCGATCGTTCAGCGGCGGACGAGCATCCGTAACCGCTCGACGCGCGAGTCGTCGCCGAGCAGGTCGGCCAGCCGATCTGCGGCAACCGTGAGATCGATGGCGTTGCTGTCGACCATCGCTTCGATGTCGGCCCAATCCTTGGTGCGGTCGAACATCGCCTTGAACACCGCCAGGTCCTCCGCCGCCAAGACCCTGATCCGGCGCCCCTCGAATGGCACCTGACGGCAACGGGTGCTCACATCGAGGTGGAACTGTTCCGCGGCAAAGAACACGTCGACCGGCGTCGTGTCCCACCACAGACGCACCTGGTCGCGCTCACCGGCCTCGATGACATCGGCCTCGGTCGAGGTGACACCGGCCGGCAACGCAGCGAACACGCGAGCCGCTTCGGTCGCACCGACGAACACGTTCACATCGATGTCACGCGTGCCTCGTGGTTCGTTGGTGGCGTAGGCAAGGGCGAGCGCGCCACCGAGCGCCCAGGGCACGCGCGCCGCATCGAGCGACTCGCAGATAGCGACCACGCGCGCGACAAGGGTGGTCATCGCCGTGCGGTGGCCAGAGGCCTGGGCCGGAATGGCAGGGCCTCGGCGAGGTGGAGGACATCGCTCAACCGGCGGGCCTGTTCGGCAGGATCGAGCACGAAGTCGAACTTCACGGAGTACCCGAGAACATCGATGATGCGCGAGGCGACCGCCAAGCTGGGCTGGCGGCGCCCCCGTTCGTACGCACTGAGAACCGACGCAGGGAGGCCCGCCGCTGCGGCAACCTCGGCCTGGGTGCGGCCTGTCCGCCGCCGCAGTACGGCCAAGGTGTCACCGGAGATCACGACGCAATCTTAGCGGATCCGCTCTGACCGGAATGCCGGGGAGCCTCAACCAGCATGTCGGGTCCGGCATGTTGGGTCCGGCATGTTGGGTGAGCGGAGCCGAGGAACCGGCGCGGCGAACGGACCAACCAGATTCTCATCCCAACAGGATGCGCCACCACAAGGAAGCGCCTGCGCGTCGACGTACGCACCAGCGACCTCGTCCAGCGGCGGCGCCTGCGCCGGCACGCGCCACCAACCGTTCGAGCACACCAGGGCGGCGTGCGCCCCAGCCAGCTAGCTCGAACCGAAACGCATCTCTGCGAACACCACGAACGGCAGTGCCCGCACCGCGGACTCCAGCCGCGCCGGGCCCGGCTGCCGGGTGATCTTGGCGACGGGGAGTCGCGGTCTCGAGCGGCTGATCGGTCTCCGCTGTGAGATGCTCGGCGGGATGGCACTCAACCGTTGGATCGAACTGACCGAACGAAACCCGGGACACTTCTCGTGGTACGTCGAGCGGTTTCGGTCGATGGTTGCCGCCGGTGACGATCTCGGCGGTGAGGCACGGTTCATCGCGACGCCATGTTGGGTCGGCGGTCTCGTGTGCTCGACGCCGGGTGTGGGCCGGGTCGGGTGACGCATGCGCGGTGGGTCACGACGTGGTGGGAGTCGACATCGATCCGGTTTTGTTCGCCGCAGCGGAGCATGACCACCCCGGTCCGACCTGGCTGGTGGCGGACCTCGCCGAACTCGACCTCAGGGCGATGGGCATCGATGAGGGGTTCGATGTCGTGGCATGTGCGGACAAGGTCATGACCTTCCTCGATCCGGCCACGCGACAGCCCGTCCCAGCTACTTGCCCGGGCACATAGGCACACAGCGGACCAGCGTCAGTCGCCGACCCAGGCGATCGCTTCGATCTCGACGAGCATCGCCGGTGTGGCCAGACGAGCCTCGACGGTCGTCCGCGCGGGTGGGTCGACCGGGAAGAACTCGGCGAACACGTCGTTCATCGCCTGGAAGTAGCGGATGTCGGACAGGTACACGTTGCACTTCAGGACGTCGGCGAGCGTGGCACCGCCTTCAAGCAGGATCGAGGTGATGTTCGAAAGCACCTGCCGCGTCTGCGCAGCAGGGTCGCCGATGCCGACGATCTGCTGGTCAGCGTCCCACGCCACCTGGCCCGACGTGTAGACCAGCCCGCCGCCGCGGGTGCCCGGCGAGTAGGGATACGCCCGTTGGGGCAGGAACGTGAGGTTTTCTGGCCGGATCACCTGTTTCGCCATAGCGCCGACCCTAGTGGGGTGCCGGACACGGCTGCGGCCTGAAGCCGACAGCGGTGCGATTTTGCCGGGTCGTCATCGGCCACCCCGCCCGCTTCTGGTTAGATCGAGCCAGTCGGCGCCGACGGGGAACGCGACCGCGCCCCACAGAAGAGATGGAGACACCATGAGCAAGACCACGACGACGGGCACGCAGCCGCCTGCGCTACACATCGCCGACAGCCACGATCTGATCCGCGTGCAGGGTGCGCGGGAAAACAACCTCAAAGACGTCAGCGTCGAGATCCCGAAGCGCCGGATGACGGTGTTCACCGGCGTCTCCGGCTCGGGCAAGAGCTCGCTGGTGTTCGGTACGATCGCCGCGGAATCGCAGCGGCTGATCAACGAAACCTACAGCGCTTTCGTGCAGGGCTTCATGGCAACGCTGGCGCGGCCGGACGTCGACCTGCTCGAGGGAATGACGACGGCGATCATCGTCGACCAGGAGCGGATGGGAGCCAACTCCCGTTCCACAGTCGGCACCGCCACCGACGCCAACGCAATGCTGCGGATCGTCTTCAGCCGACTCGGGCAGCCGCACATCGGTTCGCCTCAGGCGTTCTCGTTCAACACCGCAACGGTCAGCGGCGCTGGTTCGATCACCGTCGAGAAGGCCGGCGGGAAGACCTGGGAGAAACGCACGTTCAGCCGCGCCGGAGGCATGTGCCCTCGCTGCGAGGGCATGGGCTCGGTCACCGACTTCGACCTGTCTGCGCTCTACGACGGGTCCAAGTCGCTCAACGACGGCGCGCTCACGATCCCCGGCTAC
>JANNHO010000014.1:0-1823 GCA_031404435.1 Acidimicrobiaceae bacterium
GCTACCCGGACTGCATGTTACTGATATACCGGCGGCCTTGTGCGATGTGGCGCGCAACCGTCCCGATTTCCACTGGTTCGATCTCGCCGCGCAGTTCCTCCGGGCCACACCGGTGAGCATCTACAACTCCTCGGCGCCCGAGGAGATCCAGTACCTCGCCCACCACGCCGGTGCCGAAGTGGCCATCGTCGAAGACGTTGGTTTCCTCGATCGGCTGCTCAAGGTACGTGCCGACCTGCCCGCGCTGCAGCGCATCTTCGTGATCGACCCACCGGCCGACGGCTGCCCGGAGGGAGTGCAACCGGCGTCGGAACTGATGGGCCATGGCGAGGCCGACCTCACGGCACTCGCCGCGGCCACCAAACCCGACGACATCGCCACCTTGATCTACACCAGCGGCACCACCGGCCCACCCAAGGGTGTGATGATCAGCCAGTACAACGTCGTGTACACAGTCGAATCGCTGAGGCGGTGCATCGGCCTCGACGACTTCGTGGGCAAGCGGGCGGTGAGCTACCTGCCGATGGCGCACATCGCCGAACGGATGATGAGCCACTACCAGGCACTGATCCTCGGCTACAGCATCTACTGCTGCCCGGAGCCGGTAATGCTGAGCAGCTATCTGAAAGAGGTGCGCCCCGAGATCGTGTTCGGCGTGCCGCGGGTGTGGGAGAAGATCTACAACGGCGTGAACGCAGGGCTGTCGGCCAACCCCGACAACAAGGCCCGCTTCGACGAGGGTGTCGCCGCAGCATTGGCGATCAAGGCCGCTGAACGCGACGGCACTGCCACCAAGGAACAGCTCGACACGTGGTCGTTCCTCAACGATGTCGCCTTCGCCCCGGTGCGGGCGCTCGTCGGTCTCGACGCGCTGGAAGTGGCCGTCACCGGAGCAGCCCCGATCCCGCGGCCGGTCCTGGAGTGGTACGGAGCGATCGGGGTGCCGCTCAGTGAGATCTACGGGATGAGCGAATCGAGCGGCCCGATCACCTGGTCGCCGCAGGCCAACCGGCCCGGATCGGTCGGCCAGGCGGTGCCCGGGTGCGAGGTGCGCATCGCCGACGACGGCGAGGTGCTCTGCCGCGGTGGCAACGTGTTCCAGGGATACCTCGACCAGCCCGACAAGACCGCCGAGTCACTGATCGACGGGTGGTTGCACAGCGGCGACATCGGCGAGATGAGCAACGACGGATACGTGCACATCGTCGACCGCAAGAAAGAGTTGATCATCACCTCCGGCGGAAAGAACATCAGCCCGGCCAACCTCGAAGCGGCGCTGAAGTCGATCCCGCTGGTCGGGCAAGCTGCGGCGATCGGCGATGCTCGCAAGTTCTGCTCGGCGATCCTGGTCCTCGACCCAGAGGCGGCCACGGTCTGGGCCCGCGATGCCGACCGCCACGATGCCACCACTGTCGAACTTGCGTCCGACCCGGTGGTGGTCGCCGAGGTACAGGCCGGTGTCGACGAGATCAACAAGCAGTTCGCCCAGGTGGAGCAGATCAAGAAGTTCACCCTCGTGGGGCGAGGAGTGGCTGCCCGACAGCGAGGTGCTCACCCCCACCTCGAAGCTCAAGCGGCGCGGCGTGAACTCGCGCTACGCCGCCGAGATCGAAGCCATGTACGCCGGTCACGATTGACCGACACGTTCGCAGTCAGCGCGAGTCAGCGGGACAGTTTCGACAGGAGGCGGTGCAGAGCGTTGATGTCGGAATCGGTCACCACGTGCGCGAAGTTTTTCTGCACGGCGCGGCGATAGGTCACGTTGGCATCACGCCAGAGCATGCGGCCCTCGCGGGTGAGTAACACGCTGACGGAGCGGCGGT
>JANNHO010000015.1:0-16902 GCA_031404435.1 Acidimicrobiaceae bacterium
AGGGTCACACCCGTTCCCATCCCGAACACGGAAGTTAAGACTGCCAGGGCCAATGGTACTTGGGGGTAGACCCCCTGGGAGAGTAGGTCGTCGCCGAATTCATCGCTCGAACGCCCCCTCGTGGGGGCGTTCGTCGTTTTCCGCCGAGGCGAATCCGGTCATGTTCGGCAGTTTCCGGCCTAGGCTTGAATGCCCTATGCCGCTCGATCCGCCTCGCCGCTCATCTCCTCGACCCCCAGGGCGGGGTCGAGACGATGACGATCGCACGCGTCCCGACCGAGGCTCAGCCGCGCGCGCTGGCGGAAGCCGTAGCGCGAGTCGTGGCGCGACTCGCGGCGCGACTCGCGGATCGGGTCCAGAGGTCCCACGGGGCGGTTCGCCCGGGACAGCACGTTCGGGTCCGGCGCGAAGCAGCACTGGTCGCGCCGGAGCGCCACCGCGCGGCTCGTCTCGTACCGGTGGTGCCGGTGGTGCCGGTGGTGCCGGTGGGAGCGGTGCGTGGCAGTCGCGTCGATCGGGTCCCTCAGGCGGTAGTCGCGGGGGCGCCACGGCCCGGGTTCGTGATGCCCGCTCCGAGGGACGCCCGAGCGGAGCCCGCCCGGCCGGTGGGTCTGCGAGTGGTACGGCCAGGTCGGTCACCTCCCGGTCTGGGACGGCCAGATCCGGTTCGTCGTCGTCTGGCCCGTCGTCGTCAGCCGGCTCACGTCGCCAAGGTGGCGGCTTCGTCGGTCGCGGCCGGCCCGCTGGACGCCCCGACGATGGTGGCGCATCAGGGTCCCCCCGCGGCACGCAACGACCAGCTTGGCAGCGGGACACGTCATCTCGTTCCGACAATCAGTCGTCGACTCTCGGACCCCGTGACAACGCAGCCCGGGCACGTACCGGTCCGGCACGTGCGGGCGGACGCTCGGGTTCGACAGCGCCGGCTTCGGGTCGGTCCGAGCTTGCGCGTGATGGTTCTGGGCGTGCTGCTGCAGGGTTCGCGGAGTCTCGGGCCGCACAGGAGCGACCTGGTCGCGATCGTCCCACGGGCGTGCGGGCGCGTACGGAGGAGCCAAGCGACGGGCCGCGTCGTGGTGGTCGTTCTGCTGAGGGTCGTGGTGGTCCGGGTGGTGGGCGTGATGGTCGCCCCGGCGGTGCCCGGTCGTCTGGTGCCCGGTCGTCTGGTGCCCGGTCGTCTGGTGGAGGCAGCGGCGGGGGTGCCCGTAGCGGCGGCCGCAATGCGGGAGGCGACCGTGGGCGTCGCAGCGGGCCGACTGTCGGTCGTCGCCCGGAGCCGGTGACGGCTGCTGATCGTCGCGCGGCCGAGGTTCGTGCGTCCCGTGGTCCGCGTCTGCCCAAGACCGTCGCCGAGCCGGCACCGTGGGAACGCGACCGGTGGATCGATGATGGACCGCTGCGCGACGTCGCCTCCGATGCGGTCGATCGGGCCCAGCGCGACGACGCTTCCACCACCGATGCCGTGGTCGCCGGGCGTACTCGCAAACCGGCCGAGCTCGATCCAGACGCGGCTGCCGAGGTTGATCGTGAGGCCGGGAGCCACCGTGCCGGTCGATACCACGAGCGGCTCACCGCAGCGGCGGAGGCGCTTGACCGGGGTCGCTTCGACGATGCGCGTCGAATGGTCCGCCCGGTGCTGCGCGATTTGCCGAACGTGGCGATGGCCCATGAGATCGCCGGGCTGAGCTTCTACGCGACTGGGCAGTGGCGCAAGGCGGTGGCCGAGCTCGAGATTGCGCGCACCCTCGATCGTTCGGTGCGGCACCATCCGGTACTGGCCGACTGCTACCGGGCGTTGAAGCGCTACGACACCGTTGCCGAGCTGTGGGCCGACCTCAAGTCTGCCTCTCCCGAGCCCAACGTAATGGCAGAGGGCCGAATCGTTGCCGCAGGGGCACTGGCCGATCAAGGCGATGTGCGCGCTGCGCTGCGAGTCCTCGATCGTGCCCGTGACGTTCCCAAGAAGGTCCGTGAGCATCACCTTCGGCAGTGGTACGTGTTGGCGGATCTCCTTGACCGATCCGGCGACATCGTCGAAGCTCGGCGCTTCTTCGGTTTGGTGGCCCAACACGACAGCGAGTTCGCCGATGTCGTCCAGCGTCTCGCCAGCCTCGGCCGCTGAACACCGGGTTCCATTTTCCCCGCGGGAGAATTTCGTAACCGTGTGACACCGGCGGCGTACTCTGAGGTTGCTTCCCCCAAGCACTGTTGAACGTCGTCGAGCCGTTCCCGTGCCGCGCCCGTGTGGGTCGGCCCGTACCCGCCGACGTCACCCCTGTGTCTCCAAGGAGGCAGCCATGAACATCGTTATCGTGAGCGGACGGATCAGTTCCGATCCGCGCTGCACCGAACTTCCCAGCGGCGAGCTGCGCTGGTCGATCGAGGTCACGACGCCAGTGGAAGCTGCCGCTGCCACCGGGCGGACCACCACTGCCCGGCCAGCGCAGGCCGGGGCGGACCGGGGCGCGACCTCGGCGACCGCAACCGTTCCGGTCGCGTGGCACGGACCGCTCCCAGCAGGCGAATGGGCCGCCGGAACCGAGGTCTGCGTCGCCGGCAGCGTGCGGCGGCGGTTCTTTCGCGTTGGCGGGCTCACCCAGAGCCGAACCGAGGTCCTCGCGCACTCGCTCGTCCGTGTGGCCGCACGAGGATCGACGACGACCGCGTTGCGGCGCGTTCTTCGCGCTCTGGATGACGACGAGGTAGCACGGCTACGCTCGGTCCTGCCTGGGCATCAATGAGTGGCCCACCCACGACTTTCGGCCACAACCGGGGTACCAGCCTTTCAGGAGATCATTGCAGATGAGTACATCAACGACAGCACCATCACCGGCACAGGCTGCCGGTCTACCGGCCGGTGTCGTCACCGGCGCTGCGTATGACGCCCTCGTGGCAGCGTGCAAGGCGGGCGGGTACGCGCTGCCGGCTGTCAACGTCACCGGTACCAACACCATCAATGCCGTACTCGAAGCAGCAGCGATGAATCGCGCCGACGTGATCATTCAGCTCTCCAATGGCGGCGGACAGTTCTACGCCGGACAGGGTTTCCCCGATGGTGCGCTGGCGAAGGTGCTCGGGGCGGTGTCGGCCGCCAAACACGTCCACATGATGGCCGCTCACTACGGGGTGTGCGTCGTGCTGCACACCGATCACGCCAACAAGAAGTTGATCCCCTGGGTCGAAGGCATGCTCGATCACGGCGAGCGGTACTTCGACGAGACCGGGTCGGCGCTGTTCAGTTCGCACATGCTCGACCTCAGTGAGGAGCCGCTCGAGTGGAACGTCGGTGAATGTGCCCGGATCTTGGAACGGATGGCCAAGATCGGGATGAACCTGGAGATCGAACTGGGCGTCACCGGCGGCGAGGAGGACGGCATCGGTGGCGAGTTCGACGAGAGTGCCGACAACACCAAGCTCTACACGCAACCAGAAGACGTGCTCTACGCGTACGAAGTGCTCAACCCGATCGGACGGTTCTCCGTGGCGGCGTCGTTCGGCAACGTGCATGGCGTGTACAAACCGGGCAATGTCAAGCTGCGACCCGAGATCTTGCAGGCGTCGCAGACGCTCGTGGCCACGTCACAGAACCTGCCGGCCAACCCGCTCGATCTGGTGTTTCACGGGGGCTCGGGCTCGGACAAGGCCCAGATCGCCGAAGCAGTGGGCTACGGGGTGTTCAAGATGAACATCGACACCGATACGCAGTTCGCCTTCTCTGCGGCGGTCGGGGCATTCGTCGACGCCCATCCGAAGGCATTCAAGTATCAGATCGACCCCGACGACGGCACGCCGTTCAAGAGTTTCTACGATCCGCGCAAGTGGCTGCGCGCCGCCGAACAGGGCCTGGTCGAACGTTTGGGTGAGGCCTTCGCCGATCTCGGGTCAACCGGCAAGACGCTGGCGTCCTAGCGCGTCAGCGCCGGCTGCCGGCCGGCCCGATCAGTCCAGCGGTCGGATCACCAAACCGGTGCGGAGCTTGGGGGTGAAGAACGTCGATTTCGGTGGCATCAATGTGCCCTCGGTCGCGGTGCGGCGGATCTCGTCGATGCTGGTTGGCCGGATCAACACCGCGGCAGTCGCGGCACCTGAGGCGACGAGTTCAACGACGTGTCTCACCCCGTGCTGATAAGCGACCTCGGCCTCCCCGCTGACAAGGGCATGCTCGAGCCAGGCACCGTCGAGTGCGCGGACGCCGTCGAACGCACCGGGACGTGGACGTAACCACGTCCCAGTGCCGTCCGGCCCGACCAGGCACAGTGCCTGCCGGTCGATCATCTCCCGGGTGATGTGAGCATCGACCGGCCCGGCGGGGGACAGATCGAACGATCGCTGCAGTGCGGCGCGCACTGCCTCGAATGGGATTCCCGAGTACAGCCGGTGGATTGCATCGATGCTCAATTGCGACGCGACGAGCTCGCCGACGTAGGCGAGGGTGAGATCCCATGGACCGGGACCATCGACGGCCCGGCGCTCGTCGCGGTAGATGCGGCTGATCGCGTAGCGGTGATGCCCATCGGCGATCAGTACCGGCTGTGCTTCAACCGCTGCCTGGATGTTCTCGACGCGGGTTGGATCGGAAACTCGCTCGACGGTGTGGACCACGCCCTCGTCGTCGGTGCAGGTGCCGACGACCTCCCCGGGCTGCTGCAACAACTCGGTGAGTCCGGCAGCCAACGACAACCCCCACACCGGTGAGAGGTTGGCCTCGGTGGCGCGGGTGAGATCCAGTCGGTCGGTCTTGGCTTTTGGGGTGGTCCGCTCATGGGGGAGCACGCCGCCGGCACCCTCGTCGACCACCTCGAGTGCCCCGATGACCCCCACCGTGGTCCGTACAGAACCGTCCTCGGTGGTGAAACGCATTCGGTACATGGTGAACGTTGCGACCTCGTCGCGGACCATTGTGTCGCTGGCCACCCATCGTCGAAGCGTTGCGGCCGCGTTGTCGTACCGGGCGGGGTCGCCGTCGGGTCCTGGCACATCGATGACCACGATGTTGTCCTGATGCCGATCAACCAGCCGGGCCACGTCGGCCGCCGACAACACGTCGTATGGGGGTGCGGCGGCGTCATCGAGGTCGATGCTCGGGGCATAACGCAACGCGGTGAACGGTTCGAAGCGGGGCACATCGGACAGGATGCCAGCTCGCGTGTCACGATGACCAGATGGTGTCGCTTGCCTTGCCGACGAATCCCGCTTTGCGCACGTTGCTGCTCGACCTCGACGGTGTGGTGTGGCTCGCCCACGACCCGATCCCCGGATCGGTCGAGGCGATCGCAGTAGCTCGTCAGGCCGGCTGGCGAGTGCTGTTCGTGACCAACAACTCATCGGCGCGCGTCGCCGATCAGGAGGCCGCGCTCGCGGCGATTGGCGTTCCCGCCGTCGGCGATGTGGTCACGTCGGCGGTCGCCGCGGCGAGGTTGGTCAATGCAGGCGAGACGGTGCTGGTGTGCGGCGGCGTCGGTGTTACCGAAGCGGTCATCCAACGTGGCGCCATCGTGGTAGGTGAGCCGGTGTCGGGGGAACGCTGCGATGTGGTGATCGTCGGGTTCCATCGCGAGTTCGACTACGCCGGTCTACAACGGGCGGCGACCGCGGTCCGCCTCGGCGCGCGCCTGATCGGGACCAACGATGACGCGACCTACCCGACCCCAATCGGCCCGATACCGGGCGGCGGGGCGATCCTGGCCGCTGTGGCCGTCGCTGCCGGCGTCACTCCGGTCGTCGCCGGCAAGCCGCACCTGCCGATGGTCGATCTTGTCGGTGAACTGATCCGCGACGCGGCCGGCGGCGGAGCTGTGGCGAACGCGTTGATGGTCGGGGACCGGCCGTCCACGGACGGGTTGTTTGCCCGGGCGCTCGGGTGTCAGTACGCGCACGTCTGGTCGGGGGTGACCGCCCCGGGGATGCCGGTGGACCCGAATCCCGATTTCATTGCTGACGACCTGCGGGGCGTGATCGACATCATTCTCGCTGGCGCGGAGAGCCAGGCCGCGCCTGAACGCCTCGAAGCGTCCGGGTGAGGGTTGCACTGTCGCACTACACTTGCGCCATGCCAGCACAGACCATCATCCGACGGCTCCTCGATGCCGGAATGCAGCTCTCCGAGATGTCGCAGAGCACGGCCGAGAAGCTCGTCAGCGAACTCGTCAAGACCGGTCAGCTCCGCCGCAAGGAAGCCGAGCAGACGGTGCAAGCCCTCGTCGAGCGGGGCCGGTCGTCGACCGAACGTCTCGTCGCCGCCGTGCAGTCCGAGGTTGGCAAACAACTCGGCCGCTTCGCCGATCGAATCGACGACATCGAGGACCGGATCGAAGATCTCGCCGAGTCTGCGGGAATGAAGGCCCGCCGAAAAGCGACCGGTCCGACGACTCAGGCTACGGCCGATCCCAAGTCGGCTGCGTCGCCAGACGTGAAGGCAGGCCCGGCGAAGAAGGCTGCGCCAGCGAAGAAGGCTGGCCCGGCGAAGAAGGCTGCGCCAGCAAAGAAGGCTGGCCCGGCGAAGAAGGCTGCGCCAGCAAAGAAGGCTGGCCCGGCGAAGAAGGCTGCGGGTACGTCGGGTGTGGCCAGGGTCGTCGTCAAGAAATCTGCGAAGCGCTGAGGCGTGACGCGCCGGCTACGTCTCGATGCCGAGATGGTGAGGCGAGGTTTGGTGACGAGTCGAACCGATGCGGCGCGCACGATCGACCTGAAGCGGGTGTTGGTGAACGGCGCGGTTGCGGAGAAGTCGTCACGGCTCGTCAGTACCGCTGACGCGGTGATCGTCAGTGGTGCTCCGGCTCGCTTCGTCGGCCGGGGTGGCCTGAAGCTAGACGCGGCCCTCGATGCATTTGCGATCGATGTCACGGGCCTCGATGCCCTCGACGCCGGCGCCTCGACGGGGGGATTTACTGATTGCCTGTTGCAGCGCGGCGCTGCTCGCGTGCTCGCCATTGATGTGGGACACGGACAGTTGCACCCCAAGATTCGTGGCGACGACCGCGTCGTCGTGTGGGAACGCACCAACATGCGCACCGTCGTCATCGATGATCTGCCGTACCGCCCGGCGCTGGTGGTCGCCGACTTGTCGTTCATCTCGCTGGCAAAGGTGATCGGTGCCCTTGCCTCCGTGGTGCAACCCGGCGGAGACATGGTGTTGCTGGTGAAACCGCAGTTCGAAGCGGGGCGCCAAGAGGTGGCCCGGGGGCACGGGATCATCACCGATCCGATGATCCACGACCGGGTACGACACGAGATCGAGGTGAGCTTGCGCGGCCATGAGTGCGTCGTGAAGGGCTGGACCGATTCGCCGATCACCGGTTCGGACGGAAACCGCGAGTTCCTCGTCCATGCCCGCGGTGGCGATCAGCGAACCGGGAAGGGGCAGTGACGATGCTGCACGTGCTCCTCGTGGCCCATCACCAGCGCGCCGAGGCCGCGGCGCTCGCCCGCGTTGCGGCGACGTGGTTGGCCGAACGCGGGCACCGGGCATGGATGACACCGGACGATGCGGCGGCATTGTCGATGTGCGATCTCCACGGCAGCGACCTGCCCGCCGCAGCCGACCTCGTGATCAGCCTTGGCGGCGACGGCACCATGTTGCGTGCCGTGCAAATGCTCGGCGGGGCCGCGGTACCGGTGATCGGGGTCAACGTCGGCCTGCTCGGCTACCTCACCGAGGTCGAGCCAGCGGCGCTGACGACGGCGCTGGAACGTTTCGTTGCCGGTCCGGCCGCCGATGCAGGTGACTGGGAGATCGACTCGCGGATGATGCTCGATGTGATCGTCGATCGTCCCGGTGGTGATGGCCAGGAACGTTTCCGAGCTTTGAACGAGGGAGTGCTCGAGAAGCACGAGGCCGGCCACACGGTGCGCCTGCTCGTGCGCATCGACGGCGCAACGTTCACCTCGTATGCGGCAGACGGGTTGATCATCGCCACGCCGACGGGTTCGACCGCGTACTCACTGTCGGCGCGGGGTCCCGTGGTGTCCCCACGTCACCGCGCCCTTCTGCTCACCCCGGTTTCGCCGCACATGTTGTTCGACCGCTCGCTGGTGCTCGACCCCGACGAACTGGTCGAGGTGGAGGTGATTGGGCACCGGCCGGTTGCGTTGTCGGTCGATGGCCAGCGCGCCGCCAGCCTCACCGAGGGCGATACCGTCACGGTCAGGGCCTCGGCCGCATCCGCTCAATTCGTGCGCTTCGGCCAGCGCCGCTTCCATCAGATCCTCAAGACCAAGTTCGGACTCTCCGATCGCTGATGCTCACTGAACTCCACATCGAAGACCTGGGCGTGATCGCTTCGCTCGATCTTGTGCTCGCATCCGGATTCACGGCATTTACGGGCGAAACCGGCGCGGGGAAGACGATGCTGGTCGAAGCGATCAGCCTGCTGGTCGGTGGACGGGCCGATACCACGATGGTTCGTTCCGGTGCGGCCGAAGCGCGTGTTGAAGGCCGCTTCGTGGTCGGCGAGGACGAGATCGTGTTGGCCCGGGTGATCCCGGTGGAGGGCCGTTCGCGGGCCTACGTGAACGGTCGTCTCGCCACGGTTGCCACGCTCGCCGATCACGGCGCCCGCCTTGTCGACATCCACGGCCAACACGCACAGCAGGGCCTCACCGGTGTCGCCGCGCAACGAGACGCGCTCGACGCATTCGCCGGCACAGATCTGGGACCGCTGCGCCGGTTGCGAGCCAGGCTCACCGAAATTGACGCCGGGCTCGCCGCGCTCGGTGGCGATGCCCGGGCGCGTGCTCGCGAAATCGACCTGCTCGAGTTTCAGTTGGCCGAACTGGACACCGCAACGATCCTCGGCCCTGATGAGGATCGTGAACTTGCGCTGCTCGAGGATCTGCTGTCGGGCGCGCAGGCGCATCGTGAGGCCGGATCGCGCGCGTCCGGGCTGCTCAACGATGACGATGGCGCACTCGACATGGTCAACGCCGCGCTCGCAGCCCTGGACCACCGCAGTCCGTTGGCCGATCTGGCCGAACGATTGAAGACAGCTGCCGTCGATCTCGCCGACATTGCCGGCGAGATCCGCGACCGGGCCGACTCGATCGACGACGACCCCGACCGGTTGGGCGAGGTGACCGAACGCCGGCAGCTGTTGCGCAACCTGCGCCGCAAGTACGGCGACACCCTGGCTGACGTGATCGAGTTCCATACCATCACCGCTGAGCGCCTGACCGAACTACGCGGTTACGACGAGGCCGTCGAGCGCCTCGAACTCGACCGCCTCGGTGCAGCAGCCGCCGAAGCTGAGGCTGCTCGAACCGTCGGCAACTGCCGGAGGGCGGCGGCGGCCCTCCTCGCGGCGAGCGTCCAAGCGGTGTTGCGCACCTTGGCGATGCCCCATGCCGAGGTGGTGGTCAGTGTCTCCGACGTCGATCCGGGCGACGAGGTGGTGTTGATGCTGTCGGCCAATCCCGGGTCGCCGCCGTTGCCGCTCACCAAGGTGGCGTCCGGCGGTGAGCTGGCCAGGACGATGCTCGCGTTGCGGTTGGTGCTCACCGATGCGCCACCGACGTTGGTGTTCGACGAGGTCGACGCGGGCATCGGTGGTGCCGTCGCGACGACCGTTGGAGGGGCATTGGCCGCGCTCGCGGGTGATCACCAGGTGGTCGTGGTGACCCACCTGGCCCAAGTCGCCGCGCTCGCCGACCGCCAGGTCCACGTGACCAAAGCGGTGGTCAACGCCGTGACCGTCGCATCCGCGCGCACCCTCGACGCCGGCCAGCGGGTCGAGGAGATCGCCAGGATGCTGTCGGGTGCCCCCGAATCGTCGGCGGCGCGTGAACATGCTGCCGAGCTACTCGCCGCCGAGACGCCAGTGCACCGGCAGGACGCGTGATGGCGGTGCCGCGTGCCGAGGTGCCGCGTACCGAGATGGTGGTCACGGCCCGAGCGCGCGCCGACACTCGCACCAAGGATCTGGTGAAGCGGTTGGAATCCGGCGAGATCGCCGTGATCAACCATCCCGACGTCGACCTGGTGGCTGCGGATGCGCTGATCGACGCGGGAGTGGTGGCGGTGATCAACGCAGTCGAGTCGTTCACCGGCCGCTATCCCAACATGGGACCGCTACAACTGCTGCGCGGAGGAGTGGTGCTGCTCGACGACGTTGGCGTCGGTGTGATGGAGCGGATCTCCGACGGCGAGGTCGTCACCATCGACGGTGACCGGGTCCTCATCGGTGACGACGAGATCGCCACCGGCCACCGCCAGCACGAGGACGATCTCCAAGCGCGTGTGTCAGATGCCCGTCACAACGTCGGCCAGCAATTGGAGTTGTTCGCCTCGAACACCCTCGAGTACTTGCGTCGCGAACGGCACCTCGCCACCGACGATCCCGATCTGCCGGCATCGAACGTGTCGTTCAAGGGCCGCCAAACCCTGATCGTGGTGCGCGGCATCGACTTTCGCGAAGACCTGCTGGCGCTGCACCGCTCCGGTTACCTGCGTGAGCTGAAGCCCGTTCTGATCGGCGTTGACGGCGGTGCCGATGCGCTGTTGAGCCTGGGTCTGAAGCCGCACATCATCATTGGCGACATGGACTCGGTCGGTGAGGCCGCACTCGGCTGTGGCGCCGAACTGATCGTGCACGCCTATGCCGGGGGCCGCGCTCCTGGCGCAAAGCGGCTGCGCGAGCTCGGCTTGCCATACCTGTTGTTCGAGAGCCCCGGCACCAGCGAAGACATCGCCATGTTGCTGGCGTACGAGCGTGGTACCGAACTGATCGTTGCCGTCGGGACGCACAACTCGATGGAGGACTTCCTCGACAAGGGGCGCGCGGGTATGGCCTCGACGTTCCTGGTGCGGCTGAAGGTGGGCCGGATGCTGATCGACGCGAAGGGTGTGAACAACCTCTACCGGCCCGTGGTCAAGGGCCGCGACATTGCCTTGTTCGTGGTTGCCATGTTGTCGTCGCTGGTTCTGGTTGTCGCAGTCAGCGAACCCGTGCAGCTCTGGTTCCGCAGCGTGTGGCTGTGGCTCCGGGCTCGGATCGGGTGGTGATTCGACGATGATCAGCTTGCGTCAGCACATCTTCAGCCTGGTCGCGGTGTTCGTCGCGCTTGCTGTTGGAATCGCCGCCGGATCGACGGTGGTCCGCGGCCCGCTCCTCGATAGCACCAGGGCGCGCCTCAACAGCGCCGAACAGATCCTCGAGTCCGAGCGTTCGGAAAACGATGTGCTTGCTGCCGAATTGGCCCAGCTCGATGGGTGGAGCGCCGACGGCCCAGCCCAGTTGCTGGCCGGTCATTTGCCCGACACGGCGGTGGTGCTGGTCATCGCCGGCGACGTCAACCGCGAGGTGACCGACGGAGTCGTCCGCTCGATCCGTGCTTCGGCGGCAACCTTGGCGGGAGCCGTCCGCATCGCCTCGTTCGTGTTCGACGTAGACGCGGCAACCCGCGTCGCCGAGGGCCTCGGTGGCGACGCGCTACAAGCACCGGACCCGGCCGTGGTGATGGGCGAGCGTGTCGCCGCCCTCGTCGAGGGAGTCGCCGGTGAGTTGACCGCGGGCGAACCGATTCGTCCCAGCGACGCCCTGTCGCGGGCGTTCGGAGAGCTGGAGGATTCCGGGCTGGTCGATCTGGCCGAAGTCGACCGCAGCGAGGTCGTCGTCGAGCGGGCTGTGGTGGTGGTGCTGACCGACCGCAACATGGTCGCCGATCCGGCGCGGGTGCTCACGGGGATCGTGTCGGTATCCGACCCCGACGGTGCCGCGCTGTTGGTGCTCGTTGCAGAGGTGGGCCGTATCGCCCAGGGCACCGAATCGCCCGTGGAGTCGTTCGTCGGTTCGATCCGAGACAGCGGCCGGTTGCGGGACGAGGTGATCACGGTCGACAACGCCGAGACCGTGCTCGGGTGGGTCACCGTGGTGCTCGGGTTGGAGGCTGCAGTCGTCGGATCGGTGCAGCACTACGGCTTCCGTGACGGTGCGGATCGAGCGATCCCGCCGCGACCCGCGTGAGCGAGGTCGACCCGATGGGCCCCGCTGGGGTCCCCGCCGCGGCGCGCGTCACGCTCGCTTCTGGCGTGTTGGCTCCCGATCGTTTCGCCCGTGACGCGGCCGTCGTCACGGCGTGCACGATGCTGTCGCGCCTCACTGGGTTCGCCCGTGTCTTGGTCGCCGCAGCGATTCTCAGTAGCGGTCTGCTCGGTGACACCTACTTCGCCGCCAACTTCGTGCCGAATCTCGTGTTCGAACTGGTCGCTGGAGGTGTGTTGCAGGCCGTGCTGCTCCCGACGTTCGTTGCCGCACGGACCTCGGGGGGCGACGTCGAGCTCGGCCGAACCGCCGGGGCGGTGCTTGGAGTGGTGTTGGCCGTGCTCGCCGTGATCGCAGTGGTCGTGATGGCCGCGTCGCCCCTCGTCGCCAGGATGCTGGTGGCCGGCGAAGCTGATCAAGGTTTGGCCGATGACAAGCTCCGGCTGATCACGCCGATGCTGATCGTGTTCGTCCCGCAGGTGCTGTTCTACGGCATCGGGATGGTCTCGACCGCGGCGCTGGCGGCTCGCCGCCGGTTTGCCGCTGCTGCACTCGCTCCGGCCGTGAACAACCTGATCGTCATCGGCTGCTACCTCGGCTTCGAGGCCGCCCGTGATGGTGCGCCGGCATCGCTCGACCTCTCCGGCGTCGAGTTCGGACTCCTCGCCGGCGGCACCACCTTAGCGGTCGTTGCCTTCACCGCTGTTCCCGGCATCGTGTTGTCGGGCCAGGGAGTGACGTGGCGTCCGCGATGGGCCCCACGGCACCCGGCCGTCGTCGCGTTGCGTCACAACGTCGGGTGGGCGATTTTGTCCGTGGTCGGCACGTTGGTGCCGACCGCTGCAGCGGTCGTGCTCGGCTACCGTGCCGAAGGCGGTGTCACCGTGTTCACCATTGCGTTTGCGTTCTTCGTGCTGCCCCACGCACTGGTTGCCGTGCCGCTCGCCACGACGTTGGCACCGCGTGTGGCCGAAGCGTGGCAGCGTGGTGATGTCGAGCACACCCGCACCCTGGTGATCCGAACCGCCCAGGTGGTGGTGCCGCTGCTGATGTTCGCCGGCACGGCGATGATGGCATTGGCGTGGCCGATCGCGCGTGTCGCCGGGTGGGGTGGTGAGGCCGCGAACCAGGGATACGCCCCGATCGCGCACACCATTGCCGTGTTCGGAACCGGCCTCGTTGCCTACGGCATGGTGTTCGTGATGACCCGCGTGCTGTTCGCGCTCGACGACGTAAAGCGGGCCTCGTTGCTCGTGGCCGGATCCGCGGTGATCGGGGTGGCCACGATGGTGGCCGCAACAGCAGTCATCTCCGATGGCGAACGATCGGTGGCACTGGCCGTGGGGTATTCGCTGACGCAGGTGCTTGCCGCGTCGATGTTGACCCTGCGAGTGCGCTCGCTGACCGGCGGCCCGACGATTGCCACCGTGGGGCGGCTGTCGGTCGGTTCTGCTGCGGCTGCGATCGCCAGTGCAGCTGCGATGGTGCCGATCCGATTGCTGTTCGACACCGGCCTGGTCGGGTCGCTGCTGGCGATCGGTGCGGCCGGCGCAGTAGGTGCCGTTGTGTTCTTGGTGGTGGTGACGCTGCTGATCGGAGCGGACCCGCGCCCGTTGATTCGCCAGATCGTGCGGTTCTGATGCCCGCCAGTCGCGAGACCGCCGGACACCGTCTTGTTCGCCGCGCCACGGGTCACAGCGTGATCCGCACGGTGAGCCGGGTGACGGTGCTCGGGTGCGCGGTCGCTTCCGTGGTGGGCCTCGGGGTTTGGGGTTTCCTCGGTGGTTCGGGCTCGTCGACGGTCACGCTGGCCCGGGTCGACCGAGTACTACTGATCAGCGTCCCCGGATTGCGCTGGCAGGACCTCGATGCGCTCGACACCCCCGGCCTCGACCGGTGGTTGCACGCCGGAGCGTTGCTGAGCGTGCGCGCCATCGGCTCGCAGACATCGCTGGTGGAGGGCTACTTGACGATGAATGCCGGCAACCGCTTGAGCATCGAGGATGCGGGCACCGGTCGCGTACCGGTTCCGGAGCTGACCGGTGACGGTGCGGCGTGCCTGCCCGAAATTGTGGCCATGGCCCGCGCGGAGGCCGACGCGGATCTGAATGGTTCGATGCCCGGTGCGCTCGGATCGGCGCTTGCGACAGGCGGCCTGCGTACCGCGGTGTACGGCGCACCGGGCGCGATAGCGGCGCTGATGGACGGGCAAGGCTGCGTCGATCAGTTCAGCGCGGTCATGGCGCCGGGGCTGCTCGAGCTGTCGGCAGACGTCACGCTGGTGGAGTTTCGTGGTCTGGAAGACACCGAGGTTGCTGCACAGCGCACCGCCGTCATCACCGAGATCGACGCCGCAGTGAAGTCCTTCGAACTCGACGCCGAGTCCCTCGACGCCGACGGTGGTTCGGCCCGAACGACCGGGGTGATCGTGGTTGCCCCGTCAGCCGTCGCCGGGGGGGCGGAGGTCACCGTGGTCGGCTACGGCGTTGCCGGGCGGGCTGGCGATGAGATCGTCGAGGGAAGCTTGTCCAGCGCGACCACCCGTCGCGGTGGGTACGTGGCCCTCACTGACATCGCCCCGACGATCGTGCAACTCCTCGAAGCGGGCGACATCCCCGAGGCGATGAGCGGCCGACCGATGATGCTCGATGCCGACACCGATGCCGCACGTCGCGCCGATGCCGATGCCGATGCGGAACGTCTCGGCGAACGGATCGCGGGGTTCGCCGACCTTGCCGACCGGGTGGACTTCCGTGACCGTGCCGTGGGACCGGTCAGCGTCGCGTTCGTCGTGCTGATCGTGTTGTGCGGTGCGAGCGTGCTCGGACGCCGCGGCCGCACCGCACGCATGCTGGCTCCGATTCTGGCGGCGTACCCGACGGTGACCTTCCTGTTCGGCCAAGTGTCGTATCACCGTCTACCGCTCGCCTTCTTCGTTGTGTCGACGGTGGTCGTTGCGATCACGCTCGCCGCGGTCAGCGTCAGTGCCTTGAGCCGGTTCGGACCATGGGCTGCCACCACGGCGCTGAGCGCTCTGCTGTGGGCGACGATGTTGGTCGACGTCGTGGCCGGCGGATCGCTCCAGATCAACACACCCCTCGGGTACACACCAACCATTGCCGGCCGGTTCCAAGGTTTCGGCAATCTCGCGTTCGGGTTGGTGGCCTCGACGGCGATGGTCACCGCAGTGATCGGCGTGTTGCGGTACGGTCGCCAACGCGGCGCGGTTCTGTTCGCCGCATGGGTCGGCGTCGTCACCCTGATTGCTGTTGCCGCGCCTGCATTCGGTTCGGATGTGGGTGGCACCTTGGCCCTGATCCCGGCGTTTGGCTTGATGCAGCTGTGGCTCACGGGGCGCAGGTTGAGCTGGTTGCGTGCCCTGCTGGCTGTGGCGATGAGCGCGGTCGCGGTGGGGGTGCTCGCGGCCATCGACCTGTCTCGTGCCGAGGAGTCGCGTACCCACCTCGGCCGCTTCCTCGACGATCTGCTGCATGGCCGCGGAGGGTTGATCCTGCGCCGCAAGCTGCGCGGCAACGTGTCGATCCTGACGTCGAGTTTCTGGTCGGTGATCCTGGTCGGCGTGGTTGCCGTGGCCCTGATGTGGTGCTGGCGCAACCGGTCGACGGTCGGTGCGGCAGTTGCCGGTCGGCCCGCAGTTGCGGCCTTCGGTATCGGCTGGACAACCGCGGCAAGCCTCGGGTTCGCACTCAACGACAGCGGTCTGGTTGTGCCAGGTGTCATGCTCGCTGGGGCCATTTCCTGGCTGGTCAGCGTGATGATCGTGCCGATGACACGCACCGAACGGCGGGCCCTCGCCGAGCAGGCCGTGCCGGGGCGGGCAGCAGCATGATCGCCGCGGGCGCGTTCGCCGCCGGCGCCCTGGCCAGTTGGCTGCTGTGGGTCGGCATGCGGCGGCAGTGGACCGACTCGACCGTGTTGGCCCGCACCAACTACCGGGGCCACACGCTGCCCATTGCGTCGGGGGTGTTCGTCGTACTGGCCGTGTTGGGTGTGAGCGGGTTCTACTTCTGTTGGGTCCGCGTCGGCGGGGTGAGTCTTGAGGAGGCCGGGCGCGGAGCCACCCTGCTCGCCGGCGGCACGTTGGGTTTCGGGTTCATCGGCCTGCTCGACGATCTGGTCGGTTCTGCCTCGACGAAGGGTTTCGCCGGCCACCTCGGCGCTTTGCTGCATGGCAACCTCACCACCGGTTTGGTCAAACTCGTCGGAGGGGGAGTGTTGGCACTAGTGACCGCTCCGTTCAGCGACGGCACCGGTGCCCTCGTGCGCGGTGCGCTGCTGATCGCGCTGGCGTCCAACCTTGCCAACCTGTTCGACCGGGCCCCGGGGCGGGTGATCAAGCTGAGCGTGGTGGGTGCCGTGGTGGTCGCGCTCGCCGGAGCGCCCGGATGGTGGCTCACCGGACCGATGCTGGTGCTCGGCGCGGGCGCAGGGCTCCTGGTGGCCGACCTGCGCGAGCAGTGCATGCTCGGCGACACCGGATCGAACGTGTTGGGTGCCGCTGTGGGTTACGGCCTGGCCCTGTCGCTCGGTCCGGGCGGCCAGTGGGTGGCCATCGCCGTGATCGCTGCTGGCAACGTGGCCAGTGAGTTCGTCAGCTTCTCTGCGGTGATCGACCGGGTCGCCCCGCTGCGTTTCCTCGATCGCCTCGGCACCCTCGCGCAGCGGCGGATGGGTGATTGACGACGAACAATCAGGCTGCGTTCGCCAGGGGTCCGCGCGAAGCGGGCGAGTCGCGCGTTACGATGTACTCCCGTTGTCAGTTCGCCTGAGACGGAGGTTTGGGTTCGATGCCGAAGCACATTTTTGTGACAGGAGGTGTTGCCAGCTCCCTCGGAAAAGGTCTGACCGGCTCGTCGCTGGGTCGACTGCTGAAGATGCGTGGTCTGCGGGTGACGATGCAGAAGCT
>JANNHO010000016.1:0-8606 GCA_031404435.1 Acidimicrobiaceae bacterium
TGGTGAAGATCGATCGTGACGAAGTGCTGCTGGACATCGGGTACAAGAGCGAGGGGGTCATCCTGGCCCGCGAGCTGAGCATCCGCAACGACGTCAACCCGCACGAGATCGTCAAGCTCGGCGAGCAGATCGAGGCCCTGGTCCTGACCAAAGAGGACAAGGAAGGCCGCCTGCTGCTGTCGAAGAAGCGTGCGCAATACGAGCGCGCATGGGGGACCATCGAGAAGATCAAGGAAGCCGATGGCATGGTCGAGGGTCCGGTGATCGAGGTCGTCAAGGGCGGCCTGATCGTCGACATCGGCCTGCGCGGCTTCCTGCCGGCGTCGCTCGTCGAACTGCGCCGCGTTCGCGACCTGCAGCCGTATGTCGGCACCGTGGTCCAGGCGAAGATCATCGAGCTCGACAAGAACCGCAACAACGTCGTCCTCTCCCGCCGGGCCTGGCTCGAGGAGACCCAGAAGGAGCAGCGCGAGGACTTCCTGGCCAACCTGAAGCCGGGCGAGGTCCGCAGCGGCGTCGTGTCCAGCGTCGTGAACTTCGGCGCCTTCGTCGACCTCGGCGGCATGGACGGCCTGATCCACGTCAGCGAGCTGTCGTGGAAGCATGTCGACCATCCCGGCGCTGTTGTCGCTGTTGGCGATCAGGTCACGGTCCAGGTGCTCGACGTCGATTTCGAGCGCGAGAGGATCAGCCTGTCGCTGAAGGCCACCCAGCAAGACCCATGGCAAGAGTTCGCCGGCAGCCACGAGATCGGTCAGCTGGTCTACGGCCGGGTCACCAAGCTCGTTCAGTTCGGTGGGTTCGTGCAGGTCGGCGATGGCATCGAGGGGTTGGTGCACATCTCCGAGATGAGCGCCCATCACGTCGATTCGCCCGAGCAGGTCGTCACCCCCGGCGAGGAGCTGTGGGTCAAGATCATCGACCTCGACCTCGCCCGGCGGCGGATCAGCCTGTCGATCAAGCAGGCCGCCGAAGGTGGCGAGCTGGCCGAAGAGTACCGCCAGCACTTCGAAGTCGACGAGCACGGCAACTGGACCGCCGGCGCCGACGACAGCGAACGCGAAGCCGCATGGGCCGAGTACTACGGCGAAGACGGCCCGCCGACCGACGGCCCGCTTCCCGACGGCCCGCCGCCCGACGGCCCACCCCCTGATGTCGAGGCACCGGCCGCGGCCATCGAGGACGAACCTGCGGCTCCCGCCGACGAAGAAGCTCCGGCAGAAGAGACCGTGTAGGAGATCGTTTCCACAACCTGTTCGATGCCGACCGGCGCACCCGGTCGGCATCGTTCGTTTTCGATCAGTTGAGCTTGATGATGCCCATCTTCATCGCGGTCAGGACCGCCTGGGTGCGGTCACGGGCCTGCAATTTTTCGTAGATCGAGGCGAGATGGTTCTTCACCGTCTTCTGGCTGATGAACATCCGCTCGGCAACTTCCGACGTCGCCAAACCGTCGACGATCAGCTGCAGAAGCTCCTCTTCTCGTTTGGTCAGGATTGACACGGGCTCGTCGACCGTGGTCGCCTCGGCCAGCATCACCTCGGCCAGTCGCGGCGAAAGGATGCGATCACCGTTGGCGGCCAGCTTGATCGCCAGCATCACCTCTTTCACGGTTGAGTCCTTCGTCATGTAGCCAACGGCACCGGCCTTCATCGCCCGTTCGATCACGTCCCGGTCGATGTGCATGGTCAGGATCACCACACGCTGGCGGGCGTCGGCTGCCATCAACCGGCGGGTGGCCTCGATCCCGTCGATGTTCGGCATCGACACATCCATCAGGATCACGTTGGGTTTGGTCTCGAGGGCGATGCGGACAGCGTCGTCGCCGTTGCTTGCCTCGGCGATCACGTTGATGCCTTCGGTTTCGAGCGAGCGCCGCAAACCCTGCCGCAACATCGTGTGGTCGTCGACCAGCATCACTGATGGGGAGTGCTTCATGTGGTCGCCTCGCCGCCGTGCAAATCGCCGCGCAGCTCAACGGTCACTCGTGTGCCTGTGCCTGCGACGCGATGAGGGATCATTGGCTCGTAGCGCAGCGTTGCCCCGATTCGTTCCGCCCGTTCCCTCATTCCGACCATGCCATATCTATCGGTCGCCGGAGCCGTCGTGTTGAGTCCAACTCCGTCGTCATCGATTCGCAGGAACACTGCGCCGTCGACGGCGCGGTACTCCACATGGACAACCGCAGCGTTGGCATGCCGCTCGACGTTGGTGATCGCCTCCAAGGCGAGTTGCCACAGCTCGCGCTCGACGGGGCGCGGTGGACGGAACGAGGCATGGATATCGGCCGTAATGCTGAGTGTCGTGCGCGACCGGACCCTGGCGAGGTGGTCGCCGAGCACGCGGGGAAGATCGCGGTCGTCGGTGACATCGGTGCGCAGATCGTGCAGCGTCTCACGGATCTCGTTGATGACACCCGTGATGTGACCGCGTAGCTCGGCCAGTGTCTCGTTGACGGAATCACCACGGGCTGCCAGCGCCTGGGCCCGATCCACCTCAAAGCCGAGGAAAGCGAGCGACGATCCGATGTGGTCGTGCAGGTCCCGTGCAATCCGGGCCCGCTCTTCGTTGACCGAAGCAGCCCGGATCTGACGGAACAGCCGGGCGTTGTCGATGGCGATCCCGAACGACTCGGCCAGGCCGTGTACGATCTCGCTGTGCTGCTGGGTGTGCGCATCCGGGTGCGAGCACTCGATGGCCAGGAACCCGAGCAAGTTGCCGCGGGCGCGCAGCGCGGTGTACACCCCGCTGGCCCCGTCGGCGGTGAGCGCACTTCCATCTGCGAGGTGCGGTTCGCGGACCGTGCGGGGGGACTCGACTGCTGGCTGGATTGATGCCGGCAAGCGGTCGAGCGACAACGTCGGCACGCTCGCCGACCCGATGGCACGGAACACTTCGAGTTGGCGGTCGGTGTCGTTGACGAGGTACAGCACCAGCGAGTCGGCGGGCACCAGCGACGATACTCGCTTGAGCGTGGAGTCGACCACGTCGTCGAGGTCGAGTGAGGCGGGCATGCTCTGGGCCACGCGCTGCAGGGCGAACAACAACGAGTTCGCCTCCGCGAGGCGGCTGACCCGAACGTTGGCCGCGTCACGCTGGCGAGCCGCATCGACACCGGCGCGCTGGGCGAGTCCGCTGGTGAACACGACCGTGCCGATCAGTGCGGTCCAGACGATGACATCGTTGAGACTTCGGCGCATCGCGTTTTCGGCAAGGAACTGTGCCGACACGAGCAGGATCGTCGACGCCGCGAGTTGCGCGGCGAACACGGACCCGGCGGCGAAACCGGCAATCATCGCTGAGGGGATGAGGCACAGCGCCAGGGGAGACGTCCACGCTCCCGTCAGCATCACGAGCGCCGTGAACAGGGCCTGCTCCACCACCACCCGCAGCCGCACCCCCATGTCGTCGTGATGGGGGATTGGCCGCGCGACGACGACCGCGGTGTACACCGCGGCCAGGGCGAATGCCAGCCACAGCCGCCAGTTGCCGGCCGAGAAGTCGTCTCGTCCCTGCACGGCAGCACCGGCCAGGGCGAGGACCCGGAACGGCCACAGTGGCGCTGACATCGGCAACGCGGCGGATCGCTGCGGTTCGGCGCGTCGCTCCGTCAGCGTCGATGTCGACCGCTGCTCGACGAACTCGTTACCGGGATCCTTACTGGGATCGTTGCCGTCAGCCACCAGCGTGCATAGTAGTGACGCTGGCACGACAGACCGGGGGACACATGATTTTGGTTGGGCTGACGGGTGGCATCGGGTCGGGCAAGTCCACGGTCAGTGCCGAGCTGGCGCGTCGCGGTGCAGTCATTGTCGATGCGGACGCGATCGCACGGCAGGTGCAACAGCCCGGCGAGCCGCTGCTGGTGCGGATGGCCGAGCGGTTCGGAGCGGACGTGATCAAGCCCGACGGCTCGCTCGATCGTGCCGCCGTGGCGGCGATCGCGTTCACCGACGATCAAGCGCTCAAGGATCTCAACGCGATCGTTCATCCGGCCATCGGCGCCGAGATGAACCGGCAGGTGCTCGCCCAGCGTGACAGCGATTCGGTCGTGGTGATGGACGTCGCTCTGCTGATCGAGAATCCGCGTGATGGGTTGCAGGCCACGATCGTCGTCGACCTCGACGTCGACGCACAGGTGCAACGCCTGGTCGAGCTCCGCGGTTTCGACGAGGCCGATGCGCGGGCCCGCATCTCCCGCCAGGCCACCCGCGAGCAGCGCCTCGCCCGCGCCACGCACGTCATCGACAACAACGGCACGCTCGAGGATCTGTTGCCCCAGATCGCCCGGCTGTGGGACGAACTCACCGAGCTTGCGCAGTTGCCGGCCGACTTCGAACTACCTCCGCCGCGAGCCGGCACCATGTGATCGAACGTACGTTCCGCTGGTAGGCTTGTTGCTATGGCTGCGCCTGTGCTCACCGGTGATCCGTTCAAGGTGGTGTCCGATTTCGATCCGGCAGGTGATCAGCCGCAGGCGGTCGCCAAGCTCACCAAAGGGTTGCACCGCGGCGACAGGTTCCAGACGCTGCTCGGCATCACCGGTTCGGGTAAGAGCGCCACCATCGCGTGGACGATCGAGCAGGTGCAGCGGCCCACGCTGATCCTGGCCCCGAACAAGTCGCTCGCCGCCCAGTTGGCGCAGGAGATGCGTGAGTTCTTCCCGAACAACCGGGTCGAGTACTTCGTCAGCTACTACGACTACTACCAGCCCGAGGCCTACATCCCCTCCAGCGATACCTACATCGAGAAGGACTCCTCGATCAACGACGAGATCGACCGCCTGCGTCACTCGGCCACGGCGGGACTCCTCACCCGCCGCGACACCATCGTCGTCGCCTCCGTCAGCTGCATCTACGGGATGGGCAACCCGGAGGAGTACCGCGGGCAACTGCTCGACCTCAGCGTCGGCGTCGACTACGACCAGCGCAGCATCTTGCGCCGCCTGGTCGACCTGCAGTTCGATCGCAACGATCTCACCCTCGGGCGCGGCAAGTTCCGGGTTCGTGGCGACACGATCGAGGTACACCCGTCGTACGAGTCCACGGTCATCCGCATCGAGATGTTCGGCGACACCGTCGACCGCCTCACAGTGATCGATCCGCTCACCGGCGAACAGCTGAACGAGCTCACCCGCACCCAGGTGTTCCCGGCCACCCACTACGTCGCCGGTGACGAGCGGATGCGCGCCGCCGTGATCGGAATCGAGGCCGAGTTGCAGGAACGTCTGGCCTGGTTCGAGGCCAACGGCAAACTGCTTGAGGCACAACGGTTGCGGATGCGCACCCAGTACGACCTGGAGATGATCCAGGAGGTCGGCTACTGCAACGGCATCGAGAACTACTCGATGCACATCGACGGCCGCACCAGCGGCGAGCCGCCGTTCACCCTGATCGACTACTTCCCCGACGACTTCTTGCTGGTGATCGACGAAAGCCATGTGGCCGTGCCCCAGCTGCACGGCCAGTACGAAGGCGACCGCAGCCGCAAGGACATGCTCGTCGAACACGGCTTCCGCCTCCCGAGCGCGCGCGACAACCGGCCGCTGCGATTCGACGAGATCATGGAGCGGCTGAACCAGGTGGTCTTCCTGTCGGCCACCCCCGCCGACTACGAGTTACGGGTCAGCGAGCAGATCGTCGAACAGATCGTGCGCCCGACCGGCCTGGTCGACCCCGAGGTGATCATCAAACCCACCAAGGGCCAAATCGATGACCTGATTGCCAACGTCAACGACCGCATCGCCCGCGGCGACCGGGTGCTGGTCACCACGCTCACCAAGAAGATGGCCGAGGACCTGACCGAGTACCTACTCGAGCAGGGCTTGCGGGTGCGCTACCTGCACAGCAACATCGACACCATCCAGCGCATCCAGACCTTGCGCGGCCTCAGGTTGGGTGAGTTCGACGTGCTGGTCGGGATCAACCTGCTACGCGAGGGGCTCGACCTGCCGGAGGTGTCGCTGGTGTGCATCCTCGATGCCGACAAGGAAGGCTTCCTCCGAAGCTCCACGTCGCTAATCCAGACGATGGGTCGGGCTGCCCGAAACGTCGACGGCCAGGTGATCCTGTATGCCGACAAGGTCACCGACTCGATGACCAAGGCGATCGACGAGACGCAACGGCGGCGCGAACGCCAGATCGCGTACAACCTCGAACATGGCATCAATCCGCAGACCATTCGCAAAGCGGTCGGCGACATCTTGTCGATGCTCGGCCTCGACACCAGTAGCGGGGCCCCGGTGCCGGGCAAGGACCGTCGCCGTCAGCACGAGCGCGACAAGGTGAAAGCCGAGCTGAAGACGTTGCCGCAGAAAGAGTTGGCGCGCCTGATCCAGACCCTCGAAGAGGAGATGCACGAAGCCGCAACCGAGCTCAAGTTCGAATACGCGGCCCGCCTACGTGACGAGGTCAACGAGCTCCGCCGCGAGCTGCGCGAGGCCTTATGAGCCGGTTGGGCGAGCAACGTTGCGGTCGGGGCTACAGCACCTGAGTCGCGGCGTGGATGACGACACCGGCGAGTCCGCCGACGATCGTGCCGTTGATCCGGATGAACTGCAGGTCGCGGCCGACCTGCAGCTCCATTCTCCGGCTGGTCGATTCGCCATCCCAGCGCTGCACGGTCGAGGCGATGAGTTGGGCGACCTCGCCACGGTAGTTCTCGACGACATAGCCCACGGCCCCCGCCACCCACGCATCGACCTTGTGCTGCAACTCGCGGTCGTCGGCTAGGCGATGCGCTACCTGCGCTAAATTCGCCGCAAGTCGTCGCTGCAGTTCGCTGTCGGGATCGGCGGCGGCGGCATCGAGCGAGCGTTTCAGCTCGCCCCATAGTGACGCGATCCACGCCCGCATGTCGGGGTGGGCGAGCACCTCGGCCTTGAGCTGCTCCCCTTTGGCAATCAACACCGGGTCGGTGCGCATCCGCTCGGCCAGGCCACGAACCCGCCGATCGATCGAGTCGCGCACGTGGTGGTCGGGATTGTCGGCGACCTCGGCGATGAAGCGGTGCATGCCGTTGACGATCTTGTCGAAGATCCGGTCGTCGATTCGCTCGGGGATCCACCACGGCGATTCGGTTTCAAGTTGTGCTCGAAACGTCGCCCGGTTGTCATCGACGAAGCCGGCCAAGCCAATGAGCACACTGTCGAGCAGCCGTTGCAGGTGACCGCCGGCAATCCCGATGTCTACCGCGCGCCCGACGAGGGGAGCGACCTCGGTCGAGCGGATCCGACCCTCGACGACCGCCTCGATCGAGCGTGAGATCGATTCGTCGTCGGCCACTTCCAACGCCCCGCGCACCGCGTCGCCGCACACGTGGGCGGCGCGGCGGGCGTTGGCCGGTTCCGACAACCAGCGGCCGAGCCTGGCTGCGACGTTGGCGTCGGTGAGTCGCTCGTCGAGAAGTTCGCGGGTGAGGAAGTTGCCCTCGACGAATTCCCCGAGGGATTGGCCGATCTGGTCTTTTCGGTTCGGGATGATCGCCGTGTGCGGGATCGGCAGGCGCAGCGGATGACGAAACAGCGCCGTGACGGCGAACCAGTCAGCGAGCGCGCCCACCATCGCCGCCTCGGCGAAGGCTTCCACGTAGTCGATGCCGGTGATCGAACCCGCCAGCAGCCTGGCGACCACGAAGATGACCGCAACGAGGGCGAACAGGCCGGTGGCTACCCGCTTCATCGCCGTCAGATCGGTGGCCCGGGCGACATCCGCCGGGGAGATCCGTTCGTACGGGGAAGGTGCCATCGGCGGGCACCCTATGGGAAACGCGCCGGGCCCGCCTGCGTGTTCTGAGACCGCAGCGGCTACCAGGTGCCCACAAGCGGAGCCTCGAGCACGGCTGCGAGCGAGCTCGCCGGTTGAGGCACGGCGAAGAAGTAGCCCTGTCCGAAGCTGCAGCCGAGTTGGATCAGCTTGTCGTACTGCACCTGGGTTTCCACGCCCGCAGCGATCACCTCGATCCCCGATTCGGCGGCGCGGGCGAGGATCGAGGCAACCTCTGCGCCGTGAGGATCGTTCGACGTCAGCGACTGCACGACCCGCCGGTCCAGCTTGGCACCGGAGATCTCGATGCCGGGCACCTGCAGCAAGGTGTCGAACCCCGAGGGCACATCGTCGATGAGTAGCGAGGCTCCGAGTGCGATGACGTCACGGAGTTGGGTCAGCGCGGCCGGCGTGATCGTGCACGGCACGCGGTTGTTCAACTCGATGCTCACCTGATCGGGGTCGGTGGCGTACTCCGCCAGGCGCCTGCTCAGGTGGTCGGCCATCCCCTGTTGGGGAATGCCCGCAAGCTCGAGGTTGATCGCCACGCTGAGATTGGGGAGGCGATGACGGTGTTCGGACAGGACTTGCAAGGAGGATTCGAGCATCCGGTCGAAGAGGGTCCACATCGCCGTCGATGTATCGAAGGAGTCGAGGAAGCTCTCCGGCCCGAGCACGCCATCGGGTGTCTGCATCCTGGCGAGCGCCTCGATGGCGACCACCTCACCGGTGCGCAGCGCCACGATCGGTTGGAAGTAGGCAACGATGCGGCTGTCGTTGAAGTCGTTGGCCAACCCGGCGAGCGAATCCGGCGTGGCCGCGGGAACCTTGGGCATCTTCGCC
>JANNHO010000017.1:0-19519 GCA_031404435.1 Acidimicrobiaceae bacterium
CGCTGACAACGAGCAGTCGGCCACATCTGCGGTGCGGGTGTTCCGCTGGGGGCTGGTGCCTTCGTGGGCCAAGGACGTGAAGATCGCCTCGAAGATGATCAACGCCCGGAGTGAGACGATCGCCGAGAAGCCGGCGTTCAAGAAGCTGCTCGCCTCACGGCGCCTGATCATCCCGATGGCCGGCTTCTACGAATGGCGCCACAGTCAGCCGGCTGTCACCCGCGCCAAGCAACCGATGTTCATCCACAGCGTTGACGGCACGCCGCTCGCAGTGGCCGGGTTGTGGACCTCGTGGCGTGATCCAGCCATCTCGGAAGGCGCCGGGCAGCAGTGGCTGCACACCTGCACGATCATCACCACGGCAGCGAACGAAACGATGGCGCCGGTGCACAACCGGATGCCCGTGCTGCTCTCCGCCGACCACTGGGCCGAGTGGTTGGACCGGGCTGACGCCGACGTCGAAGCGCTGCAGCGCCTCCTGGTTCCAGCGCCCAACACGGTGTTGACGATGCATCCCGTGTCGGCCGCGGTGAACAACGTGCGCAACAAGGGCCCCGAGTTGATCGACGAGGTTGAGGCAGGGGTCCGGGCGGCCGCAGTCGACGACCTGGGTCAGCTGTTCATCTGAGCACTGATCGCGTCGGCGCCGGCCTGTAACTCATCGCGCCCAACACTGGCGGCGGCGTTGGCGAAGTTGAGCTGGCTCATGTTCGTGGTGGGGATCACATGGAGATGGGTGTGGGGCACCTCGTAGCCGGCGATGATCAGGGCCACCTTGTCGCAGGTGAATGCCTGCTGCTGCGCCCGGCCCACACGATAGGCGACCGCAAACAGGTGCGCAGCAAGCGTTTCCGGAAGTTCGATCCAGTGATCGCATTCCACGATCGGCACCACCAGCGCGTGCCCGGGGGCCAGCGGGTTGATCGACATGAAGACCACGCAGTGCTCGTCGCGACGCACGAACGTGCCGGGGATCTCGCCGGCGATGATCCGGGTAAAAATGGTTGGCATCAGACGAATCCTCCTGACGCGGCGAACACGTCACCGTTGCAGTAACTGCCCTCTGGCCCGGCCAGGAAGCGCACCAGTTCGGCCAGTTCCTCCGGTGCGGCCATGCGCCCTCGTGGGATCTGCATCACGATCCCGGCCATCATCAGCGGGTCCATCGGTGCCAGCAGCGGAGTGTCGACCCATCCGGGGCAGACCGCGTTCACCCGCACCCCGAACGGGGCGACCTCCTGGCCGACCGACTTGGTGAGCGCGATGATCCCCGCCTTGGCCGTGGCGTAGTGCACCGCCCCCGCCATCGGCCGCAGCCCGAGCACCGACGCGATGTTGACGATCGAGCCGGAGCGGGCCGGGGTCATGTGCCGCAGCGCAGCCCGCGTGCCGTAGAACGTCCCGTACAGGTGGACCCTGATCATCCGGTCCCACTCGGCGTCGGTGAGATCCACCGTGATGTTCGGGGCTACCAGCTGGTCGATGTTGCCCTCCATCCGCCGCATCTGGTTCTGCAGGGCAACCTCGGTGCGTTGCGGGTCGGGCGGGGGAGCGATGCCGGCATTGTTGATCACGATGTCGAGGCGTCCGTGGCGCGCGACAGCCTTGTCGATCTCGGCGTCGAACGCAGCCGAATCGCACACGTCGAACACCGCCGTGTCGCCGCCAACCTCCAACGCCACCGCGGCGGCAGCATCGGCGCTGAGGTCGTTGACCACCACTGTCGCCCCATCCGCAGCGAGCCGCCGGGCGAACGCCGCCCCGAGCCCCGATCCGGCACCGGTGATGAACGCCACCTGACCCTGCAACGATCCGTTTTCCGGCGATGTGCGCATCGGCCGATGGTAGATCCTCCAGCACGCCGGCTAGTGACGGTACGATCCGACGCGTGACGGACCCAGGCAACGCTTCGGCGACCGCAACCCAGCTCTCGTCGCATCAGTTCCTCACCGCGCCCAACCTGTTCACCCTGTTGCGGCTGTGCTGCATCCCCTTGTTTCTGTACCTGCTGTTCGGCCGCGACAACGTCGCCGGTGCGGCGTGGTTGCTCGGTGGGCTTGGCGCCACCGACTGGGTCGACGGCTGGCTGGCCCGCCGCTTCAACCAGGTCAGCGAGTTCGGCAAGGTTTTCGATCCCACCGCTGATCGCCTGCTATTCATCGTTGCCGTCATCGGCATCATCGCCAAAGGCATCCCACCACTGTGGTTCGCGTGGGCAGTCGTCGTTCGCGAGGTCGTTGTGGGCGCCACGATGGCCGTCGCGACCATCGCGTTCAAGATGCAACGCTTCGACGTGACCTACCTCGGCAAGGTCGCCACGCTGTTGCTGATGTTCGCGATCCCCGGGTTCATGCTCGGCGATTCCGACTTTGCCGGCCACACCGGTTTTCTGATCGCCTCATGGATCATGGGAATCCCCGGAATCGTCATCAGCTACTACACGGCGGTCGCCTACGCGCCCAAGATCCGGGCCGGTATCGCCGCCGGGAGAACAAGCACCGTGAAGGTCAGCGAATGAAGGCGGTGATCATGGCCGGCGGCGAGGGCACCCGTCTGCGACCGCTCACCTCAAACGCCCCAAAGCCGATGTTGCCGGTCGCCAATCGTCCAATGATGGAGCACATCATCGGGCTGCTGCGCCAGCACGGCTTCGACGAGATCGTGGTCACGGTCGCGTTCCTGCCGAACCAGATCAAGACCTACTTCGGCGACGGACGTGAGTTCGGTGTGTCGATCAGCTACGCCGACGAGCCGATCCCGCTCGGTACTGCGGGCAGCGTCGGCAACGCCCGCCACCTGCTCGACGAAACCTTCCTGGTCATCTCCGGCGATGTGCTGACCGACATCAACCTGACCGAACTGCTCGCCGCCCATCGCGCGAACGAAGCCGTTGCCACCATCGGTCTGACGGCGGTAGCCAATCCGCTCGAGTTCGGCATCGTCATCACCCGCGACGACGGCTCCATCGAACGGTTCCTCGAAAAGCCGACGTGGGGTCAGGTGTTCAGCGATCACATCAACACCGGCATCTACGTGTTCGAACCGCAGATCTTCGACCACATCCCCGAGGGTCGCAGCGTCGATTTCTCCGGCGAGGTGTTTCCGGCATTGCTGGCCCAACAGGCCCGCCTGTTCGGCTCGGTCCTGCAGGGCTACTGGGAAGACGTCGGCACCCTCGACGCCTACCTCACCGCGCACCACGACGTGCTCGACGGCAAAGTTGCCGCCAGCGTTCCCGGCTTCGCAGTCAACAACGGTGTGTGGCTCGGCGAAGGGGCCGAGGTGTCGCCCGAGGCGATCGTGACCGGCCCGTGCGTGATCGGCCCCGGATGCAAGATCGAAGCTGGTTGCCGGGTCGGCGCATACACCGTGCTCGGCTCGAACGTGCGCCTGCTGACCGAGGCCAGCGTGGAACGAAGCGTCCTGCACGACAACGTCTACGTCGGGCCGCGCACCTCGATCCGCGGTGCCGTGATCGGGCGCAGCAGCAGCATCCGCAACGGGGTTCGCATCGACGAGGGCGTCGTCCTCGGCGATGAGGTGTTCGTCGGCAACAACGCCGTGGTCGCCAGCGATGTGAAGGTCTACCCGTTCAAGACGATCGAAGACGGCGCCGTCGTCAACAGCAGCATCGTGTGGGAGAGCAAAGGGGCCCGCAGCCTGTTCGGCCAGGATGGAGTGCAGGGCCTCGCCAACGTCGATGTCACGCCCGAGCTTGCCGTGCGGCTCGCCGAGGCGTACGGCACCTCGCTGCGCAAGGGCAGCATCGTGGTCACCTCGCGCGATTCCAGTCGTGCGGCGCGGATGTTGAAGCGGGCGATGATGGCTGGGCTCAACGCTGCCGGAGTCGACGTCCTCGACCTCGAGGTCGCCAGTGTGCCCGTCACCCGGTTCCTCGTTCGCTCACCGCGCGCCGTCGGCGGCCTGACTGTCCGGCTCGACCACGACGATCACGACCGGGTTCTGGTGCGCTTCTTCGATGCCGCCGGTAGCGACATCATCGAAGACGCCCAACGAAAGATCGAGCGCCTGTTTCAGCGCGAGGATACCCGTCGCGCCCTGGCCGAGGAGGTGGGCGACATCCAGTTCCCGCCGAGGGCGTTGGAGGAGTACACGGTGGCGCTCGAAGCGACGGTTGCCCCCGAAGCGATCCGCGCAGCCAAGTTCAAGCTGGTCGTCGATTACTCCTACGGAGCCGCGAGCACGGTGATGCCCACGTTGCTCGGCAAGCTCGGCGCCGACGTGCTCGCCGTCAACCCGTACGTGTCCACTGCGGGCCGAGTGAACTTTGATGTGGAATCGGCGTTGCTGCGCGTGGCCAGTCTGGTGCGCGCCTCGGGCGCGAACCTCGGCGCAGTGATCGATGCCGACGGCGAACGCCTCCGCCTCGTCGACGACTCCGGCCGGGTACTCACCGACACCGGTGCGTTGCTCGCGTTCGTCGACCTAGTGTGCGATCACCTCCTGGGTGACTCGATCGCCCTGCCAATCAACATCACCGACCGGGCCCGCGAGATTGCCGCCGCGCACCAGGTGAACGTCGTCGATACTAAGCTCTCGACCGCGGCATTGATGTCGGCGGCCAACGACCCAGCGGTTGGCTTCGCCGCCGACGGTGCGGGCGGCTACATCCTGCCCGGCTTCCTGCCGGCCTTCGACGGGGCGGCCGCACTGTTGAAGATGCTCGACCTGCTCGCTCGATCGGGCCGTAATCTGAGCGCGGTGGTCGATGGTTCGCCTGCGGTGCACCTCGTTCATCACAGTGTGGTGACGCCGTGGGAGCACAAGGGAATGGTGATGCGTTCGCTGATGGAACGTGGCGGACGCAACCCCGAACTGATCGACGGTGTGAAGATCCGCCATGACAACGCGTGGGTGCTGGCGCTGCCCGATCCCGAGGATCCCCTTACCCACATCTGGGCCGAGGCCGCCTCCGCCGCCCAGGCCGATCAGTTGGCAGCCGAATACCTCGACCGCATCCACCAGCTGTTGCGATGAGGTCTGGGCCAGGCTGAGCTTCCGGTTTCCGGGAGCGGTCCGCTAGCTTTGTGCGCCATGACCGTTCCGGACTCACTGCGGTACTCGAGCGATCACGAGTGGATACTGCGCACCGAGTCAGCCGGTGCAACGACCATCCGGATGGGGATCACCGCCTACGCGCAGGATGCCCTCGGCGATGTGGTGTACGTGCAGGTGCCCGAGGTCGGCACCGTCGTGGCTGCCGGCGAAACGATGAGCGAGGTCGAGAGCACCAAATCGGTGAGCGACATCTACGCCCCGGTGTCGGGCACGATCACCGCCGTCAACACCGCCCTCGACGATCAGCCCGACGTGCTCAACTCGGATCCGTACGGTTCGGGATGGATCTGCGAGATCGAGATGAGTGTTCCCGACCAGTACGACAACCTTCTTGATGCCACGGGATACCGTGCGCTCATTGACGGGTAGAGTGCGTCGCGATGGCTTCCGTGTTCTGCAACCAGTGCGGGCACCGCAATCCGTCTGAGTCGGTGTTTTGCTCGTCGTGCGGCGGACTGCTCGACCGGCCCGCCGATCATACGATCACCCTCGCCAAGGTCGATCCGCTGCAGGACGCAACGGGTACCGCCGACGACACCGTGGTGCAACTCGGCAACCTTGCCGCTGGTGTCCCGTCGCTGGTGGTGCGTAGCGGTCCGCAGGCCGGCGCGGCGTTCGCCCTGAGCGCCACGCTCACCCGGCTCGGCCGTCACCCCGACAGCGAGATCATGCTCGACGACATCACGGTGTCGCGCCGCCATGCCGACATCAGCCACGAGGGATCGCTGTACGTGGTCCGCGACGCCGGTTCGCTCAATGGCACCTACCTCAATCTTGAGCGCGTCGACGAGGCGCCACTGCGACAAGGCGATGAGCTGCAGGTCGGTAAGTTCCGACTGGTTTTTTTCGAGCTCGGAACCGGCGAGAAGTGAGCAGCGGTCTCAACGAACGGCCGTACCTCTCCATCGGCGAGGTGCTCGGGCTGCTGCTCGAGGAGTTCCCCGACGTCACCATTTCCAAGATCCGCTTCCTCGAAAGTCAGGGTCTGATCGAGCCGGAACGAACGTCGTCGGGGTACCGCAAGTTCTTCGACCCCGACATCGACCGCCTACGCGTGATCCTGCGCGAGCAGCGCGAGAACTTCCTGCCGCTGCGCGTCATCCGCGACCGGCTCGAAACCGGCGAGATCGACGACTCCGGCCAGATCGCCATGCCGCTCGCCAACCCGGAAACGCCGCCACGCGGCATTCGCAACGTGGTCGTTGCCGCAAGCCCCGGATCTGCGGCCCCGACTGCGGTTGTGCCGGTGGTGGCTACGGAGGCAGCGGCACCAGTCGTGGCCGTCGAGCCGGACCGACCCGAAGTCGTCGTCGACGCCACCCCGAAGCGGGAGTTCTTCGAGCGCGCCGAACTGTGCGAGGCGACCGGCATCACGATGGCGCAACTCGCCGACCTCGAATCGTTTGGGCTGATCGTGGCCCGGGTCAGCGCGGGGACGCCCAGCTACAGCGCCGGCGACGTCGACATCGTGGTGGCCGCAGCCGGGTTCATGGCGAGAGGAATCGACGCTCGCCACCTGCGCACCTACCGGCAGGCCGCCGAGCGCGAGATCGGGCTGTACGAGCAGCGGATCATGCCGTTGCTGCGCCAGCGCAACCCGCACGCCCGTGTGGAAGCCACCACGTTGCTCGGCGACCTCGTCGATCTTGGCGCGGTGCTGCGTTCGGCGCTGGTGGCATCGATGGCTCGCCATCACCTCGAGCCCTGATTCGCTCGACATCGAGGGGCACGTACGGGCTACGCTTTCGTCGTGATCGAGATGCAACTCGTCGGGGTGCGGGTGGAGGTACCAGCCAACACGCCCGTGGTGGTGTTGCGCGAGCAAACCGGCTCGCAGCGCCTCCTGCCGATCGTGATCGGCAACCCCGAGGCATCGTCGATCCACGCCGCGCTCGAGGGAATCGAATCGCCACGACCGCTCACCCACGACTTGTTGGTGCTGGTGCTCGGACAGTTGACAGCGACGTTGTCGAGCGTTGTGATCACCGAGATTCGCGATCACGTTTTTTTCGCGGAACTCCACCTCGAAGCCGGTGACCGCACGCACATCATGTCGTGCCGCCCGAGCGATGCCATCGCTCTCGCGGCGAGAACGGGGAGCCCGATCTTTGCTACCGAGGCGATCATGCTCGAGGCCGGTCAGGCCGTCGAAGTCGACGACGATCCCGACGAGGCGATCATCGATGAGTTCCTCGACTTCCTCGACGACCTCGATCCGGATGATTTCAAAAAGACCTGATCGTCGCAGCAGAATCCGTAAGCCTTGATCATTGGTACGGCGGGGGGTAGCGTGGCTGGTCCTACATCGGCGTAGTTACGACGGTGTGATGCGCTCCAGCACAAAGATCAGGCAGGTCGTTCATGCGAGCAGTTCTCCCCGAGCCGGGTTACAGCGGTACGAAGGCCGCCAAGATCGTCGGCATCTCCTACCGCCAGCTCGATTACTGGGCCCGGACCGATCTCGTTCGACCGTCACTCACCGACGCGGCGGGCAGCGGCAGCCGCCGCGCCTACTCGTATCGCGACCTGCTCGAGCTGCGGGTGATCAAGAGCCTGCTCGATGCCGGCATCAAACTCGAGTCCGTTCGGCGGGCCTTCGAGTACCTACGCGAACATGTCGACTCTGACATCGCCTCCGCGCATCTGGTGATCAGTGGAAGTGATGTGCTGTTGTGCGATGGTGACGAACTGATCGACGTGATGCGCCGCGGGGGTCAAGGGGTGCTCAACGTGCTCGCGCTCGGCGGCCTGAAACTCGAGCTCGATCGGCAGCTCGCCGCACCAGCGCCGGACACCAGCGGCGTTCCCATCGCACTCGCCCAGTGAGCGACGGCCCGGTCGAGCGGAGTCCACTGGACGCAGCTCACCGCGCCCTCGGCGCGAAGATGACCCCCTTCGGCGGGTGGGAGATGCCGCTGTCGTACGGGGCGGGAACCGTCGACGAGCACCTTGCGTGTCGGCGCGACGCGGCGGTGTTCGACGTCTCGCATCTGGGGACCGTGCGCCTTGTCGGCGACGACGTGTTCGAGCGCCTGCAATGGGCGTTCACCAACGATCTCGGCAGGATCTGTCCGGGCCGCGCCCAATACACCCATTTGCTCGACGAGGCCGACGGGTCGGTGCTCGACGACATCATCATCTGGTGGGTCGACGGCGACGTGTTCGACGTGATGCCCAACGCGTCCAACACTGATCGGGTGCGTGCCGCTGTCGGCGGCAGCGAGACCACGCACACCCGCGCGTTGCTGGCCGTGCAGGGTCCCGATGCCCGTCAGCGGCTGGCAACGGTGATCCCCGAGGCCGCCGCGGTTGGCCGATTCCGGGTTGAGCGTGTTCGGTGGAAGGGCGCCGACTGCGTCGTCGCCGGCACGGGTTACACGGGCGAGGCGGGTGTCGAGATCGCCGTCCCGGCCGACCGTGCGGTCGAGTTGTGGGACGCGATCATCGCCGCAGGCGTTGCCCCGGCCGGGCTGGGTGCCCGCGACACGTTGCGGTTGGAGGCCGCCCTGCCGCTGCACGGCCACGAGTTGGGCCCCGGGATCACGAGCCTGCAGGCCGGGCTCGGCTGGGTGGTCGCCTGGTCCAAAGACGAGTTCCGTGGTCGTGAGGCGCTTGTCGCCGAACGGGAACGGGGTGTCTCACGCCTGATTCGGGCAATCGCCACCGAGGGCCGCCGGCCACCGCGTGCGGACTGTACCGTGCTCATTGGCGGCCACGAGGTTGGCAGTGTTACGAGCGGCAACTTTTCGCCGACGCTCGGCCACGGGATCGCGCTGGCCTTCCTGCCACCTGACATCGACGACGGCTCCCCCGTCACCATCGACGTGCGCGGCTCGGCTCTGCCCGGTCGGGTCGTGCCGGCGCCGTTCGTCGCCAAGCACTGAAATTGGGATTCGTCCGGTTCGGCTCCAGCGTCACGCAGTTGGTCTTTTCTGCGGATTGACAACTACAGGTGTCAGTTGTCCGATACGTGACAACTGCAGTTGACGTTTCGCAAAACGGACACCTACGCTCGCCGGTAAATGGTCAGGTCTTGCCCGCGGCTGACTTCGCTGCCGCAGCCGTCCTAGTCGCCGTCGCCTTCTTCGCAGTCGTCTTCTTCGCAGTCGCGGGCTCCTTCCTCGTGGCCGCCCGCTGTGCCGGTGTGGGCGCCGACACCGCTGCCGGCGGGGGCGGCGGGGGATCAATGGGGCGGGTGCCACCGCCGCCTGGCAGCAATCCGCCCAGGCTGCCCAACCCGCTCAGTCCCTTCAGGCCGAACATCCCCCCTGCCGATTCTGCGATCTGAGCCAATGGTTGGAGCCGTCGGGCGACGTCGCCGAGGATCGCCATGAACTCGCTGAGATCCTTGGGCATCACACTCATCTGCTCGACGAGCGTGTCGGCGGACCGCAGCGTCCGGGTGATCTGGGGCATCATCGCTCGGATCGGCGGCTCCACATCGTCGAGCAGCCGGTTGACCCGGCTGGCAACCTCGTTGATCTGCCCCATCGTGGCGTTGAAGTTCTCGATCGCCACCAGCAACTCGTTGGAGCCACGTTGGAACTGGCTGACCGACTTGGTGATGCCGGTTAGCGGGTTCGCACCCACGAACATCGCCAGCAGTTCCCCGAATCCCGAGCCCGGCCCCGATCCGGAACTTGATCCGGAACTTGATCCAGAGCTTGATCCTCGTACGGAAGTGTCAGCCATGTCCTCACGGTATCGCTCAGCGGTATGCCTCCAGCGGTTCGCAGCTACACACCAGGTTGCGGTCACCGAACGCAGCGTCGATCCGCGAGACAGGCGGGAAGTACTTCGACGCCCGCAGCGACGACAGCGGGTAGGCCCCGATCTCGCGCGGGTACACGCGGTTCCAGTCGCCGAGCAGGTCCTCGGCGGTGTGCGGAGCGTGACGCAGGGGGCTGTCGGCGATGTCCCAGATGCCGGTCGCGACTTCGTCGATCTCGGCGCGGATCGCCAGCATCGCATCGCAGAACCGCTCGATCTCGTGCAGCGTCTCGCTTTCGGTCGGTTCGATCATCAGCGTTCCCGCAACCGGGAAGCTCATCGTCGGCGCGTGGAATCCGTAGTCGATCAATCGTTTGGCGATGTCGTCGACGGTGACTCCGGTGGCCTTGGTGAGCGGGCGCACATCGAGGATGCACTCGTGGGCGACCCGGCCGGCAGCATTGGTGTACAACACCGGATACGCGTCGCCGAGCCGGGTGGCGATGTAGTTGGCGCTGAGGATCGCCGTCGCAGTGGCCCGGCGCAGCCCGGTCGAGCCCATCAAGGCGATGTACACCCACGAGATCGGCAGGATGCCCGCCGAACCGAACGGAGCGGCGGCAACGGGTCCGACCGCGCCCGACTGCGACGCGTGAGCCGGGTCGAGTGGATGGCCCGGCAGGAACGGGGCCAGGTGCGCCCGCACACCGACCGGCCCGACGCCTGGCCCGCCGCCGCCATGGGGGATGCAGAACGTCTTGTGCAAGTTGAGGTGGCTCACGTCGGCGCCGAATCGCCCGGGACGGGCCACCCCGACGAGCGCATTGAGGTTCGCCCCGTCGACGTACACCTGGCCGCCGGCATCGTGGACCATTGCGCAGATGTCGGTGATCCGGTCCTCGAACACCCCGTGGGTCGACGGGTAGGTGACCATGATCGCCGCGAGTCGATCGCCGCTGGCATCGATCTTGGCCGCAAGGTCGTCGAGGTCGACGTTGCCGGCGCTATCGCAGGCGACAACGGTGACCCTCATCCCCGCCATCACGGCGCTCGCCGCGTTGGTGCCGTGAGCGCTCGACGGGATCAAGCACACCGTGCGCTCGGTTTCACCGCGGCTGCGATGGTACGCGCGGATTGCCAACAGACCGGCGAACTCGCCCTGGCTCCCGGCATTGGGCTGCAAGCTCACCGCGTCGTAGCCGGTGATGTCGATGAGCATCGCTTCCAGTTGGCCGATCAGGGTGCGATAGCCGACGGTTTCGTCGTCGGGCGCGAACGGATGCACGTCGGCGAACTCCGGCCACGAGATCGGCTGCATCTCGACGGTGGCGTTCAGCTTCATCGTGCACGACCCCAGCGGGATCATGGTTCGGTCGAGCGCCAGGTCCTTGTCGGCCAGCCGACGCAGGTATCGCAGCATCTCGTGCTCGGTGTGATAGCGGGTGAATGCCTCGTGGTGCAGGATCTGGTCGGTGCGACGCTCGCGAAGGCCATCGGCGGCGCAGGTGTCGAGATCATCGGCCAACCCGGTGTCCTCCATTCCAAGCGCGTCCAGAACATCCATGACGGTGACGAGGCTGCTGGTCTCGTCGAACGAGATGCCCACCGTGGTCTCGTCGACATGACGCAGGTCGTACCCGAGGGCGCGGGCGCGTTCGTGGACCAGTTCGGCATTGGGCACCACGACTTGGATCGTGTCGAACCAGGAGTCGTGCATCAGGTGCACCTTCGACAGTGACGAAGTGCGGGTGATCGCCCCCGCGGCGATCGAGCACAGGCGATGTGCCCGTTCGGCGATGCACGCCAACCCGGCCGGACCATGCCAGCTCGCGTAGAACCCGGCGACGTTGGCGAGCAGCACCTGAGCAGTGCAGATGTTCGAGGTGGCCCTTTCGCGTCGGATGTGCTGCTCGCGGGTCTGGAGCGCGAGCCGAAGTGCCGGCCTGCCGGCGGTGTCGGTGCTGACGCCGACGAGGCGGCCGGGCAACGAGCGCGCCGCCGAGTCGCTCACCGCAATGAACCCGGCGTGGGGCCCACCGAAGCCCATCGGCACGCCGAAGCGTTGCGCCGACCCGACCGCGATGTCGGCCCCGAGTGAAGCCGGCGGCGGCATCAGGGTGCACGCGAGCAGATCGGTGGCAACGACGGCGATGCCGCCCTGCTCTTTCACCAACGCGATCGTCCCCTGCCAGTCGCGCAGCGCGCCACTCGAGGTCGGCAGGCTGAACAGCGCTCCGAAGCACCCGCTGTCGAGTGAATCGACGTCGCCGACGACGAGGTCGATACCGATCGGTTCCGCTCGGGTGCGCAACACGGCGATCGTCTGCGGGTGCGTGTCGTGATGCACTACGAAACGGTTGCTGGCCGACTTCGATTGGCGGCGGGCCATCGTCATCGCTTCGGCGGCGGCGGTCGCCTCGTCGAGCAACGACGCGTTCGCGATCTCGAACCCGGTGAGGTCCGCGACCATGGTTTGGAAGTTCAACAGCGCTTCCAGGCGACCCTGGCTGATCTCGGGCTGATACGGCGTGTAGGCCGTGTACCACGCCGGGTTCTCCAACACGTTGCGCTGCACCACCGGGGGAGTGATCGTGCCGTAGTAGCCCATCCCGATGAGGCTGGTGCGCGGCCGGTTCATCGACGCGATGTCGCGCAGTTCGGCGAGCACATCGGGTACGGCCCGCGGTGGAGGAAGGCGCAGCGGGTCGGCTTCGAGGATTGCTGCTGGCATCGCCTCGGCGAGCAACGCGTCGACATCGGCAACCCCGATGAGCGCGAGCATCATCTGCTGCTCGGCTTCCGTCGGACCGATGTGGCGGCGGGTGAAGTCGTCGGCGTCGAGCAGCTGGTCGAGCGACGGGCGCACCCCCGTGGTCGAGGCGAGACGCTGGGTGAGGTGATGGTCGATGCTCATGGGAAGTCTCCAGTGGTCGCCGAAGCGATCGTGTGCCGGTGTACTTCCCCCGCTGTCATCGATGCCTGAGAGCTTCGACCGGACCCGTTCGCACGGGCTGATCTTTCCCCTTCGGCGAACCCGTTCCGTCCCGGCAAAGGGAGCGGATCGTGCTGCTTTCCAGCGACGCCTGGCCGGACGGTCCGTGGGCCTGAGAGATTCCGGGGAGGTTGCTCCTTCGGCGCCACGCCGCTGGCTGCGTCGTGGCTCTCCCGTCCGGTTGGAATGGGCGCACGATCAGGTTAGCGGCCCGAAGCGACGCTCCCGGTGATCATGCAGTTGCGAGGGGGGATTCGAGTCGGCGGTGCACGGCGCTGCGGATCTGGCTATCGAAGGCGCGAATGTGTGCTTCGGTCAGTGCTGCGGCACGGTCGCCGTCGCGGTTGCGCAGCGCGTCGAGGATCTCCCGGTGCTCGTCGACGGCATCGGCCATGTCGTCGACGTCGGCGAGGTAGATGTGCCACAACCGGTCGCTTTGGGCGTACATCATGTCGAGGGTGTCGGTGAGGAAACGGTTGTCGGCTGCTTGCCACACGATCTCGTGGCAGTGCTGATCGATCTCGATCAGTTCCCGGGCCTTGGTTGCGGGTACTGCCTGCGCCAGCGCTGCCGCCATCTGCCCCCAGTGTTCGGCTGATCCTCGGGCACATGCCAACCGGGCCGCATAGGGTTCGAGAATCGCCCGGGTTTCGTACAGCAGTGCAAGCTCGGACACATCGATGCCCGACACGTACATGCCCCGGCGGGGGATGACCGTCACGAACTGGTCGCGCACCAAGCGCTGCAGCGCCTCTCGAATGGGTGTGCGGCCCATGTCGAGGCGCGTCTGCAGATCGTCGTCGCGAATGACCGCGCCGGGGGCGAGGTCGAGGCGGACGATCATCTGGCGAATCTCGGCGTAGGCCCGCTCGCTGAGCGACCGGGGCGCTTGGACATGTAGTGCTGTGATATGGTGAAGATATATCAGTCCGGGGGCGAGTGCAAACCATGTACGCCGGACCGCACAACCGCACTGCACGAACGATCCAGGAGAGAACGATGAGCGACACGTCGATTGAGACCGGCAGCAAGACCGGCAACCAGACAGTCCCCGAGCGGGCCAAGGTCGTCATCATCGGCGCCGGCATCGTCGGCAACTGCCTGGTCGGCCACCTGAGCCGGCTCGGCTGGACCGACATGGTGCAGATCGACAAGGGGCCGCTGCCCAACCCGGGCGGCTCCACGGGCCACGCGTCGAACTTCATCTTCCCGACCGACCACAACAAAGAGATGGCGTTCCTCACCCTCGACAGTCAGAACCAGTACATCGACCACGATCTGAACAACACCTGCGGCGGCATCGAGGTGGCCCGCAAGCCAGAGCGGATGGAGGAGTTCAACCGGCGGATGACCTCGTCCAAGGCATGGGGTATCGACTCTCGCCTGATGACCCCGGCCGAGATCAAAGACCTCGTCCCGTTCATCAACGAAGAGATCCTGCTCGGCGGGTTCTACACACCAAGCGTCTCATGCGTCGACTCGCTCGAAACCGGTACGCGGATGCGCAACGAGGCCGTCGACAACGGTGTGCTGCAAGTGTTTGCCAGTACCGAGGTGCTCGACGTAGAGACCGCCGATGGTCCCGGTGGCCCGAAGGTGACCGCCGTCGTTACTGACCGTGGCCGGATCGAAGCCGAGTACGTCGTGATCGCCTGTGGCGTGTGGAGCCCGCGCATCGCCAAGATGGCCGGCGCAATCATCCCGCTCACCCCGGCCGTGCACCAGATGGCCGACGTCGGCCCGATCGACATCCTGCAGCAGTCGGGTTCCGAGGTCGCCTACCCGATCGTGCGCGACATGGACACGTTCTGCTACGAGCGCCAGTCGGCCGGATCGATGGAGGTGGGCAGCTACGCCCACCGGCCGATCTTCATGCACCCCGACGACATCCCCTCCAACGAGGAATCGGCACTCACCGCCACCGAACTGCCCTTCACCGCCGACGATTTCGACCAGCAGTTCGAAGAGGCGATCGAGCTGATGGACATGCTCGGCGACGCCGAGATCCGTTACGCGATCAACGGCCTGCTGAGCCTCACCCCCGACGCCAACCCGGTGCTCGGCGAGACGGTGGAGGTGCGCAACCTGTGGAGCGCGGCGGCGGTGTGGATCAAGGAAGGCCCCGGCATCGCTCAGCTTGTCGCCGAGTGGATGACCTACGGCTACCCGCACATGTGCGACCCGCATGGCAGCGACATCAGCCGGTTCTACCCGCACGAAAAGACCGAGCACCACATCAACGCCCGCTGTGCCGAGCACTTCAACAAGACCTACGGAATCGTCCACCCGCGCGAGCAGTGGGCCAGCCAGCGAGGCATGCGCCGCAGCCCGTTCTTCGCCCGTGAGGAAGCGCTCGGCGCAGTGTTCTTCGATGCCCGCGGGTGGGAGCGGCCGCAGTGGTACGAATCCAACGCGAAGCTGATGGAGCGCTACCCCGAAGCGTGCCAGCCGCGCGAGCACGAATGGGATGCGCGCTGGTGGAGCCCGATCACCAACGCCGAGCACCTGGCGATGCGCGACAGCGTCGGCATGGTCGACCTGACCGCATTCAACGAGTTCGACATCACCGGGCCACGGGCGATGGAGTACCTGCAGTACATGTGCGTGAACAACGTCGATGTCGCCGTCGGCCGCTCGGTGTACACGCCGCTGCTCACACCCCACGGCGGTTTCCGTGGCGACCTCACCATCCAACGCCTCGGCGAACACCACTACCGCATCATCACTGGCGCCTTCGATGGGGGGCGCGACAACTACTGGTTCCGCAAGTACATGGCCGACTTCGACAACGGTGCCGGTGAGGTCACCTTCACCGACCGTTCGCAGGGCATCTGCACCCTCGGGGTGTGGGGTCCCAACGCGGAGGCGACGATGGCCAAGATCGTCACCGATCAATCCAAGCCCTACGACGTCTCGCAAGCCGGGTTCCCGTACGGCGCGGTGCGTGAAGTGTTGATCGACGGGGTTCCGTGCATCATGTTCCGTATCAGCTACGTCGGCGAGAACGGCTGGGAGATCTACACCAACATGGAGCACGGGCTGCGCCTGTGGGACACCGTTGCCGCCGCCGGCGAGGAGTTCGGCATCGTGCCGGTCGGCATCGGCGTGTACGCGGTGACCGGGCGGATCGAAAAGGGCTATCGCCTGATGGGCGCCGAGCTGGAGAGCGAGTACAACCCGGTCGAGGCCGGGCTTGCCCGCCCGAAGGTGAAAGCCGCTGATTTCATCGGCAAGGCCGCCTACCTCGCCGCCCGCGACGAGCAGGTGACCGCGGTGATGTGCACGCTGTCGATGGACTCCCACACCGACGCGGCAGGCATCAAGCGGTACCCGACTGGTGGCAACGAGCCGATCCTCACCCTCGCAGGCGAGCGGATCCTTGACGCCAAGGGCCGTGTCTCACGGGTCACCACCGCCGGTGCGGCTCCGTCGCTCGGCACCTACCTGCTGCTCGCCTATCTGCCGCCCGAGCACGCGGCGGAGGGCACCAAGTTGCAGGTGATGTACATGAACGACTGCTTCCCGGTCACGGTCGCGCGGGCGGGCAGCCAGCCCCTGTTCGATCCCGATGACAAGCGGATGAAGAGCTGATGCGGGTCCTGGTCTGCGTCAAGCGAGTCCCGGCCCCCGGGGCAAGGATCAACATCACCGCTGATGGCCAAGCCGTCGACACCGCCTTCTTGGGATTCACGATGAGCCCGCACGAGGAGTGCGCCGTCGAGGCCGCAGTTCAACTGGTCGAACAGCACGGGGGAGCAGCGACCGTGCTCACCCTCGGCCCGGCCGAAGCCGACGAGCAGCTTCGCTATGCGGCCAGCCTCGGTGTGGCCGAAGCGGTGCTGTTGCCGATCGACGGCCCCGATTGGGACCCGCAGCGCACGGCCAGCGCGATTGGCGAGGCAATCGCCGCGATCGAAGCCGCCGATGGTGCGTTCGACGTGATCCTGTTCGGCAATGAATCCGCCGACTCCGGCGGGTTCCAGGTGGGCATCCGTGTGGCCAGAGCGCTCGGCCGGCCCATCGTCAACGGGATCAAAGGCATCGAGATCGTCGGCGATGGCACCTCGCTGCGCGCCCGCCGCGATGCGGAGTCAGGGATGGAGGTGTACGAGCTCCCGCTGCCGGTGGTGCTCGGCGTGAAGGAGGGAATCAACCTTCCTCGCTATCCGACGTTGAAAGGCCGATTGGCCTCGAAGAAGGTCGCTGTCGCGCTCATGCCGCCGACCGCTGTGGCTGGTGGCCAGCAGATGGTCACCCTGTGGCAGCCGACCGAGCAGGCCTCGGCGACGGTGATCCTCGGGACCGGCCCCGAAGCCGCTCCGGCGGTCGTCGACCTGTTGGAAGAGCTGGGGATCTTGAAATGAACGTAGTCGTCGTAGTCGAACACGACCGCGGTGCGCTGTCGTCCGCGTCATTGGAGGCGCTGGCCGCGGCCCGCCCGCTCGGCGCGGTGCTTGCCGTCACCATCGGCGCTGGTGCCGACTTGCTGATCGGTCAGCTGGCCGCCCACGGCGCATCGACGGTGCATCAGGTGCACCACGACCTGCTCGCCGACTACGGCCCCGAAGCGTGGGGTGAAGCCGTCGCCCAACTGGTCACGCTGCTCGCGCCCGATGCGGTCATCGCCACCGGTACCGACCGCGGCAACGAGGTGATCGCCCACGTTGCGGCAATCCTCGATCAGCCGATGGTTGCCAACTGCACTGCGATCGAACCCGCGGCTGATGGTGGCCCATGGAAGCTGATCCGGGTCCGTTGGGGTGGATCGCTGCTCGAACGTTGCGAGCTCACCGCGGCGACGCCGTTGCTGACTGTCGCCCACCACGCGTTCGAGGGATCACCATCGCCGGTCGAGGCGACCGTCGTCGAGTTCGTCCCCGAGCTCGATGCATCGCTGGCTCGCTCGATGGTCATCGACCGGGTCGAGCGCGCTGCCGGCGTCACCCTCGGCACGGCGCCAGTGGTGGTTGGCGGCGGCCGCGGCGTCGGTTCGCCGGAAGCATTCGCCCCGCTCGAAGACCTCGCGGCACTGCTTGGCGGCGTCGTTGGCTGCTCGCGCGCGGTCACCAACAACGGGTGGCGCAACCACACCGACCAGGTCGGCCAGACCGGTACCCGGATCGCCCCAGACCTGTACTTCGCGTGCGGTATCTCCGGCGCGATTCAGCACTGGGTGGGGGCGATGGCCTCGAAGAAGATCCTCGCGATCAACACCGACCCCGATGCCAACATGGTCACCAAGGCCGACTACGCAGTGATCGGTGACCTCCACAAAGTGGTCCCCGCAATAGCCGCCGAGATCCGCCGCCGCCGGACCTCCACATCCGTTCTGGTCACGTGAATCCGGCTCAGCGCCGGGAGCACGTGACCAGAACGAGATCAGGCGGCGTTGAGGGCGAGCACGGCGCGGAGCTGTTGGACAACCCACGCCGGCCGATCTGCGAGATCGTCGTAGGTGAATGTCAGCACCCGGCACCCCATCGCCGTGAGCTCGGTGTGGCGCTGGTGATCGCGCTGCAGCTGTGCCCTGGTGGAGTGGAAGCGGTGGCCGGCTACCTCGACGACGACGAGGGCCGCGCGCCACTCAAAATCGACACGCGCAACGCCCGTGCGGCCCGACGCGGATCGGCCGCCGGTGGCGATGCGGACCTGCGTGGTCGGCGCAGACAGATGCGCACGCCGGACCAGTTGCAGCATCGTTCGTTCCAGCCAGCTCTCCGTGCGGGCATCGTCAAGGATCACGTCGATCCGTCGCACACCTGCCTTTCCCTGACGGCGGATCGTGTCGAGTTGACGGCCGAGGTACGCAGGCGATGTCCATCCCATGCGGCACGCGCTGTCGATCGCGTTCCGCAGCTCGTTCGTGGTCCACCGCCCCGATTCCTCGACGATCAGGCGACTCGCGCTCAGGGTGCGTAATCCGTCGACGACGACCACGTCGCTTGGTCGGAGGCCACGCACCGAGCGGACCGCTCCGACGGTCTGGCGGCTGCGTAGCTCGCGTGGTACGCAGAACGCCGGAGCGTCGGCGTGTTCGAATCCGTCGAGACAGAGCAGCCGTGCTGCTGCATTGCCGGCGATCGCTGCCTCGGGGCCGAGGTCGGTCAAGCCCGCGGTGAGCAACTGCATCCGGGTGACCGGATGGCCGCAGAACCGGTAGGACCGCTTACCCATTCGCTCGACCTCGGAGCGTTCGAGTGCGCCGGCGAGTTGGTCGTCGCTGAGCTCGCAGGCAATCCAATCTGCCATCGCGAACACGCCATGGTTGGCCGAGCTGAACTCGGCGATCTGGTGATACTCGTGGTGATGATTCACCGCGTCATCGTCGCAAATGGGTGTCACAGAGATGATGTGATGACCGTTCCGGACGGTGGAGGAGACTCCCGGTGTGGTGGTTCGGTGTTCAGCTCTGACCCTGGGTGTTACTGACCCGCAAGGTGTCCTTACTCGTGAATTGTCGAGCTGTTCGCCGGCCACCACGTTCCGGGAGCCTCGATCGAAAAGTGTGACCTGATAGGAGCCTGTTGACGCAGACCCGTCTCTGTGTTGTCCACTTCTCGATCGTTGTTCCCTTCTCACCGTTCAACCGAATCGAAGGGACCACATCCATGATGACATCAACGAGGCGTCGTGTCACCGGCGGCTTTGACACTCACGCCGACACCAACGTCGGCGCTGTGCTCGACACGGTCACATTCCGGCCGGTCGCACGCGCTGCGTTTCCCACCACAGCCGTCG
>JANNHO010000018.1:0-20217 GCA_031404435.1 Acidimicrobiaceae bacterium
ATTCTCGGCCCGCTGGAGCGGCTCATCTATCGGTCCGCCCGCGTGCAGAGTGATCGCGAGATGTCCTGGCGCGGATATGCGTCCGCGCTGCTCGTGTTCCACGTCCTCGGCTTCACCCATCGCGTTCGGGTCGAACGCGAACCTCCACGGGTTGCGCAGGCCCGACGCGTAGATCTCGGCACACACCGCGCTTGGAGCAGCGGACACCCCGAGCACCCGGCAGCTGGGACCGCTCGGATACGGGTTCCCCGGCGCCGGGCCACCGGTGGCGGGGTCCACGCGCAGGATCTTGCCGTTCAGCAACGACATGTCGCGGGCTGCGTCGTTAGATCCCGAGCCGCCCGAATTGCCGCGAGGGTCGGTCCCCGCATCACCGACGCTGACGTACAGCATCCCGTCCTTGCCGATTTCGAGGTCTCCGCCGTTGTGGTTCGCGCCGGCCGAGGAGAGGTTGTCGAGCAGCACCAACTCGCTGCCCGGATCGATGATGTCGTTGGCCATCGTGAACCGGCTGACGCGGTTGACGCACTGCGCCGGATCCGTCGGTGCCGGCCGGGTGTAGAACAGGTACACGAAGCCGGTGGTCAGCAGATCCGGGCCGGAGGCGATGCCGAGCAGGCCGCGCTCGTTGCTCGTGCATGCCGGCAGCGACAGCGTCAGCGCCGGGGTCGACAGCAGCACTCCGTTGCGCAGGATCCGAACCCGGCCCGCCTTCTCGAGCACCGCCACGGTGCCGTTGTCGAGCGCCGTGACCGCGGTGGGATTCGGAACTGAAGCGACGACCTGGTCGGAGAAACCGAACGGCAACGCCTCGGGCCGGATCGCCGCAGCCGCGCCTGCTCCACTTGCTCCACCGGCCACGCCTGGCACACCGGCTGACGTCGAGGCGAGCATGGCGACAACGAGCGCCAGGCCCACCCGTGACAGGCGGCCGCGAGAGATCGATGAGTTCATTCGGGTGCCTTTGTGGTCGACCGCCACCACGTGACAGCGCCAGCGACGGTAGCAGCGCCTCGCCGAACTGTGCCCGGATCAGCAGGGTTCAGCAGGCCGGCTCGCCCGGGAGAACGGGCGCTACGGCAAGGCGGTACAGCGCATCGCCGTCGCGAAAGATGGTGGTCTCGGTTGCGCTGGAGAAGATCGGGGTGCCGACGGCGGCCGGGAGGCGGACGCACTCCGACGCACTCGTCAGCGTGACACCAGTCGACGACGGCCAATCCACGATCACCGGCGGTGGCTCGATCCCGGCAAACTCGGCTTCACTACCGACGTAGCTCTGGAAGCGGTACTCCTGCGGCACGAAGACCGACTCCTCGCCCAGGTCGCTCTTGCCGACGAGCGCATCCAGATCACTGAGCGACTCGACGAATCCGGCGAGCGCCCGCCGCGCCGCAGTCGATTCATCCTCCGGGGCAGGGTTGATGACGCCGATCGCGTACGCCGAGTGCACGAACTCGGACCCGGCTGCCGCAAGCGAAACGACCGTGTTGGGCGCATCAGCAACCACGGCCACGTCGGTCGAGGTGTAGTCGGGTGGGGGACCGAGCAAGCCAGCCGCAGCAGCTGCGGCTAACACGCGCTGGATTCCGGCTTCGGTGATCGGGCGGACGCCCATCGGCAACACGAGCGGCCCGGGATAGATCTCCATCACCGCTCCCGGTACGAAAAGTCGCCCGTCGCCCGACACGATCAACCTCGGCTGATTGACGAAGGCGGCGCCCTGCGGCACAAATCCGCCGCTGTAGCCGAGCCGAACGACCGCGACATCCGGGTCATGCGAATGCTCGATCTCGGGCCCCGGGACCTGCGTGCCCGGTGCCGTTGGCATGGTGATGGAGGCTCCCGTCGACGGGGGATCAGTCGCCTGCGGGGTCGCCGGGGCGTTATTGCGGTCGCCGCACGCGCTCACCATCATTCCCAGGACCGGCGTACCGATCGCAGCGACGAGCAGGTGGCGACGTGAGAACACCTGCCTCATCACGTCGGGGCGAGCGGCCGGGGCCAGGGCCGTCGGAAAGGTCGGGGCAGAAGCGTTGCCGCCGACGCGGGCGCGAGGTGCACGAAAGTCCATGATCCTTGGACGGCCGCAGGGCTCCCTCCGGTTCCCGCCTCCCCAACAGTCGCGGATTCGGCCCAAGTCCTCGCGTACGCCGAGGTACTTCACACAGCGTTCACATTTGGGCAACGCATGGGCAACGACTTCCTGCAACAGTTCCGCCGCCCGTGAATTTCTCCTCGGAGCAACTGCGCGTCCGAGGAACCACAACCAAAGGAAACCGTCGTGGCTTACCAAGCTGAATACATCTGGATCGACGGCACTTCGCCGACACCGCTGCTCCGCTCGAAGACCAAGATCATCGCCGACGGCAAAGAGCCGCCGATCTGGGGGTTTCGACGGATCGTCCACCAATCAGGCCGACGGTGCCCACAGCGACTGCATGCTCAAGCCCGTGTTCACCTGCCCGGACCCGATCCGCGGCGGCCACAACATTCTGGTGCTGTGCGATGTACACAACGCTGTCGACGACAAGCCCCACGCCACCAACACCCGCGCCCCGCTGGAGAAAGTGGCCAAGAAGTACGCCAAGCACGAGATGATCTACGGCATCGAGCAGGAGTACACCATGCTCAAGCCCGACGGGACCCCCCTCGGCTTTCCCGATGGCGGTGGCTTCCCCGCCCCGCAAGGTCCGTACTACTGCGGTGTGGGTACCGGCCGGGTGATCGGCCGCGAGGTGATCGAAGAGCACACACAGGCATGCATGGACGCCGGGTTGATGATCGAAGGCACCAACGCCGAAGTGATGCCCGGCCAGTGGGAGTTCCAGATCGGCGCCGCCGACGCAATCACCGTGAGCGACCAGCTCACGGTCGCCCGGTGGCTGCTGCATCGCATCGCCGAGGACTACGACATCGTCATCTCGTTCGCCGCCAAGCCGCAGAAGGGCGACTGGAACGGCGCCGGAGCGCACACCAACTTCAGTACGAAGGCGATGCGCGACGGGTACCCGGCAATCGAAGCCGCATGCAAGGCGATCGGCAAGCGGATCGAGCTGCACATCAAGGGCTACGGCGACGACATCGCCAGCCGCCTCACCGGTGCGCACGAAACCGCCCCGTACAACAAGTTCAGCTACGGCGTCTCCGACCGCGGTGCCAGCATCCGCATCCCGTGGCAGGTTGCCCGTGATGGCAAGGGCTACGCGGAGGACCGCCGCCCGAACGCCAACTGCGACCCGTACGTGGTCACCCGACTCATCCTCGAAAGCGTGTGCGGCGCCGCCTGAGTGCCGGTTTCGAACAAGCGACAAACCGGGGGTCGGCGAGCAGATCGCCGGCCCCCGTTCGTTTTTCACCCACCTGATCTGCACCGACAAGACTGGAACCGATGACCATGCTCGACGCCCAACGCAACTACGTGCTGCGCACGGTCGAGGAACGAGGCGTGCGCCTGGTGCGCTTGTGGTTCACCGATGTCCTCGGAAACTTGAAAAGCTTCGCGATCAGCCCGGCCGAGCTGGAGAACGCGCTCGAAGATGGGATGACCTTCGACGGCTCGTCGATCGACGGGTTCAGCCGCATCCAGGAAAGCGACGTGCTGGCGATCCCCGATCCGAACACATTCGAAGTGCTGCCGTGGGGCGACCCGAAATCAGCCGAGGCCCGGGTGTTCTGCGACATCCATCACCTCGACGGCACACCGTTCCACGGTGATCCGCGCCAGGTGCTGCGTCGGCAACTCGACATCGTCCACGAGATGGGATTCACGTTCTACGTCGCCCCCGACATCGAGTTCTTCTACTTCGCGACACCCGAGCGCGGCGCTGCGCCGGTGCCGCTCGACGAAGGCGGTTTCTTCGATCTCACCACCACCGATATCGCCGGTTCGCTGCGTAAGCAGACCATCCGCACCCTCGAAACGATGAGCATCCCCGTCGAATACAGCTTCCACGAGGACGCACCCAGCCAGCACGAGATCGACCTGCGCCACACCGATGCGCTCAGCATGGCCGACAGCATCATGACGTTCCGGTTGGTGGTGAAAGAGGTCGCCGCCGCCAATGGTGTGCACGCCACGTTCATGCCCAAGCCGCTCGAGGGTGTGCAGGGCAGCGGCATGCACACGCACCTGTCGCTGTTTCGCGGCGAGGACAACGCGTTCTACGACGAGGCCGACCCGCACAACCTGTCGCCGCTGGCCAAGAGCTTCATGGCGGGGTTGTTGCGCCACGCGGCCGAGATCACCGCGATCACGAACCAAACCGTCAACAGCTACAAGCGGCTGGTCCCCGGCTTCGAAGCACCCGTACACATCAGCTGGGCGCGCAACAACCGTAGCGGTCTCATCCGCGTGCCGATCGCCAAGCGCGGCAATCCGAGCGCGACCCGCATCGAGTACCGATCCCCCGACCCGGCGTGCAACCCGTACCTTGCGTTCGCCGTCATGCTGGCCGCAGGCCTGCGCGGGGTCAACGAGGGCTACGAACTCGCCCCCGAGGCCGAGGCGAACCTGTTCGAGATGGGTGACGACGAGCTCGCCGCCCGCGGCATCGACCAGCTGCCGCAGTCACTGAGCGATGCGCTCCGGACGATGGAGCGGTCCGAACTGGTGAAAGAGGCGCTTGGCGATCACATCTTCGAGTGGTTCCTGCGCAACAAGCGCAGCGAGTGGCGGGCCTACAAGACCCATGTCAGCGCGTTCGAGGTCGACCGCTATCTCAAGGCACTCTGACCAATGGAGCTGCTGGCCGTGTTCCCCGACCCGCCACCGCCCGAATTGGCGCGCACGCTCGATCTGGCCGGCTACCGGTGGACGGCAGTCGGCACCAGCGACGCGGCCACACGCACCGAGCCGGCTTCGGGGTGGTCGGGGGCGATCGTGGTGGCCGACGCCGATCCCGATGGAGCCTGGGCCGTCTGCCGATCGTTGCGCAAGCGCGACAAACCCGTCGCGCCGCTGATGGTGATGGTGAGCGGGGCCCAGCTCGGCGACCTCGAGCTACGAAACGACCTGTTCGATGACTTCTGCCTCACACCGTTCCATCCGTCGGAGGTGACCGCCAGGTTGAAGCACCTGTTCTGGCGCAGCGGCGACGGGGTGCAACCCGAGATGGTCGAACACTCCGGGCTGGCGCTGAACCTGGAGACCTATCAGGCCTCGATCGCCGGCCATCCCCTCGATCTCACCTATATGGAGTACGAGCTACTCAAGTTCCTCGCCCAGAACCCGGGCAAGGTGTTCACCCGCGAGATGCTGCTGTCGCGGGTGTGGGGCTACGAGTACTACGGCGGGGCGCGCACCGTCGACGTGCACGTACGCCGCCTGCGGGCCAAGCTCGGCGAGGAGCACGCCAACTTGATCCAAACGGTGCGCTCGGTCGGCTACCGCTTCGGTCAGAGCCGCTGGGGTGCTGGACCTACGACACTTGGCTGATGCCCGCTGCGACGACTGAGGCGAACACGGTGGTGCCGTTGCGGTTGGGGTGGACCTGGTCGTCGCGCAATACGTCTGCGCCGGGATCGCTCGCATGGGCGAACCACGACACCACCGCCGAGTCGGGGCGGGCCGAGACGATCTCGCCGAGAATTTCGTTGTAGACCACGGTGTCGGCGAGGTGCTCGACTCGGTAGACGTCGACCCACACCAACGGCAGGTCGTCGGGAATCATCTCGACCATCGTCGTGACGAGCCGTCGGTATTCGGCTGGGTCGTCGTACAGTCCGACGTCGTTGGTGCCGAGAGCGATCACCCACACGTCGGCGGACGTCCCATCGGCAAGCAGGCGATACAGCGACTTGATGCCCGACAGCGGCGAGCCCTTGCCGGTACCTTCCTCGATCCGGCGGCTGGTGACGGCGTCGATGGTGATCTCGTCGAACCCCTGGGAGGCGAGCACGTAGCGGATCGCATCAGCGGACCCGTCGGTGATCGAGTCGCCGACCATCGCCATCGACGTTGCTGCGGGGCGGCCCGGTCCATCGGCCGCAGCCGGATCGACGCCTGGCTCGGCGACGATGCCATCGCTGTTCGTCTGGTCATCAGCGAAGTCGCCAGGTGCCGCTCCCAGACCGACCGTGCCCAGCGTTGATGCACCGCCCAGGCGGCCGATACCCCACGCAGCACCCGCACCGAGGGCGACAACACCCACGATCGCGCCAACCATGACAACGGCGGGGAAACGGGCGCGGCGGGCGCGGTAGTACCTGATGGGCGGTTCGGGGGAAACCATTGCCTCCAGTGTGGTCGGAAAGCTCAGGGATGTGCCGTCATGCGACAGGTTTCACCACAATCATCAGGTGATCGCGCGGACGGCGGTGACGATCCCCAACGCGAAGAACACCACGGCCGCTGTCTTGCGAACCAGTGCCAACGGCACCTTGCGCACGATCCACGATCCGGTCGTGACCGCCAACCCGGCGACGGAGGCAAGCCCGCACCAGGCCCCGAAGGCAACGGCAACCGGGGCCTCGTAGCGCACCGCAATCCCGGCCGTGGCCAACTGAGTGAGGTCTCCGAACTCGGCCAGGCCGACCACCGACGCCGCAGTCAGGGCCACGGCGCGAAACGACGCGGCAGCCTGGCCGGTGGCCGCGACCGCGACCTCCTCGCCGCCAGTGCGCAGCAGGATCGCCCCGCCGACGACGAACAACACTGCAACGCCCAGCTGCACCGGAGTCTCGGGCAACCTCCGTAGAACCGACCCGATCGTGACGGCAAGCACCACGTGGAACACGAACGCCGTCGACACACCGCCCCACACCGCGAGAGGTCGCCGGAACCGGGTGGTGAGCACCAGCGAAGCGACCATCGTCTTGTCAGGCAACTCGGCCAGGAACACGGTGCCGAACGCCACCAGGAACGCCTCGATCATCAGGTGCCAGTCATGCCGACATGCGCTGGATGCGCGCTGCGTGACTGGTGTGCACGGCGAGCATCGCGTTCAATCCCGGGTGAGCAACGGCACCGTCTTCCACGATCGATCGGCCGTGAACAATCGTGTGCAGCGCCGCGAGCGGACCGCACCGCAGCCAGGCCTCGACCGGATCGGCGATCGCACCGGCGAATGCGGGGCCGTCGAGTCGCCACACGGCGATGTCCCCCACTGCGCCGGGGGCAAGCACGCCGATGTCACCCTCGCGACCGAGGCAGCCGGCGCCGCCGAGCGTCGCGCATTCGAGGGCGATGCGCGCCGTTCCCGCGTGCGCGCCGTCGCGGAGCTTGGCCACAAGCATCGCCTGGCGCGCCTCCATCCACAGCGACGCGCTGTCGGCGGACGACGAGCCGTCCACCCCAAGACCCACCTTCACCCCGGCGGCGCGCAACGCGGTCAGCGGGGCGAGTCCCGACGACAGGATCATGTTGCTGTTCGGGCAGTGCGCAACACCCATCCGGGCGGCACCGAGGCGACGTACCTCGTCGGCGTTGGGCATCACGCAGTGCGCCACCCACGTGCGGTCGCTGCACCATCCGGTCCGCTCGAGGTACTCCATCGGCCGGCACCCGAACGTGGCAAGGGAGAACGCGTCGTCCTCGGCGTTCTCGGCGAAGTGCGTGTGCAGGCGCACGTCGAGCCGTTCGGCGAGTTCGGCTGAGCGCACCATCAGCTGCTCGGTGACGGTGAAGGGGCTGCACGGGGCAAGCGCGATGCGCACCATCGCGCCATGCCTGCGGTCGTGGTGGCGCGCCACCGCGGCTTCGCTGGCAGCAAGGATCTCGTCGTCGTCTTGCACCACGGTGTCGGGCGGGAGGCCACCGTCCTTTCGGCTCAGGCTCATCGAACCGCGCGTGGGATGGAAACGCATGCCGATCTCGGCGGCAGCAGCGATCTCCGCGCCGAGCAGATCGCCGGCACCTCGCGGATGGAGGTAGAGGTGATCGGTCGAGGTGGTGCAGCCACCGAGCGCAAGCTCGGCGAGGCCGACGAACGCCGACGCATGTACGGCCTCTTCGTCGATTGCCGCCCACAACGGGTACAGCGATTCCAACCAGCCGAACAGCGCCTTGCCGGTCATCGCCGGGTACGCGCGGGTGAGGTTCTGGAACAGGTGGTGGTGGGTGTTGACGAGCCCGGGCGTGACCAGGCAATCGGTTGCGTCGATCACCCGTGACGCAACCGGCACCGGATCGGTCGAGGTGCCGACCGCCTCGATCAGCCCGCCGGTCACGCTCACCCATCCTCCCGGCAGCTCACGCCGATCGGCGTCGACCGTGGCCACGAGGCGGGCACCGCGTACGACGAGGTCGGCCATCAGCGCAACGATTCGACGATCGTCCGGATGTCGTCGATGGTGGTGCGCGGGTTGACGACGCAGATCCGCAGGACCGTCTCGCCGGCCCAGGTGGTGGGCACCACGAATGCCTCACCGTCAGTCAGCATCCGGTCGCTCCAGCCCTGGTATTCGGCCGGGGTCCAGCCGACTCGGCGGAACATCACGATGCTCAGCTCGGGTTCGAGGATCAGCTCGAGATGCTCGGATTCGGCGATGAGCGCGGCCGCGTCGCAGGCCACCTGCAAAGTTACCTCCACCGCCTCGCCGTAGGCGCGGGTGCCATAAGTGGCCAGGCTGAACCAGAACGGCAGTCCGCGGGCGCGGCGCGACAGGTGGTGGGCGAAGTCGCTCGGGTTCCATTCGGCTTCGTCGTCGTGGTGCAACACGTCGAGGTACTCGGCGTGTTGGGTGTGTGCCTGGCGCGCCACCAACGGGTCGCGATACAACAGGGCGCAGGAATCGAAGGGGGCGAAGAACCACTTGTGCGGATCGACGATGAAGCTGTCGCACCGCTCAACCCCGGCGAAACGGTGGCGGATGCTCGGCGCGGCAAGGCCGGCCCCGCCGTAGGCGCCGTCGACATGGAGCCACACACCGAGCTGGTCGCAGACGTCGGCCACCCCATCGAGGTCGTCGATCACCCCGGCGTTGGTGGTGCCGCTGGTAGCAACGATGGCGAACAGCCGTTGGCGATCGTCGTCGTCAAGCCCTTCGATGGTCGCCTGCAGCGCGGAGGCGTTCATTCGCCCGCGTGCGTCTGCTGGCACCAACACGATGTCGGCGTCCATCGCCCGGCCTGCCGATGCGACGCTGGAATGAGCACCGCTGCTGGCGATCACCAAACCCCGAACCCGGTCGAGGCGTCCCTCCGCCCGCTGCCGCCATCGCCAGCGCGCTGCGATCAGCGCCGACAGGTTCCCAGCTGTGCCACCGCTGACGAACACACCGCCAGCGTCGGCCGGCAAGCCGACGAGATCGGCGATGTAGCGCAACGCCGCGTTCTCGGCGAACACCGCACCGGCGCCCTCCATCCACGAACCGGCGTAGATGCTGGATGCGCCCACGACGAGATCGAACAGGATCGATGCCTCTGTTGGCGCGGCCGGCACGAAAGACAAGAAGCGGGGGTGGTCGACGCTGATGCAGGCCGGGGCGAGGATCTCACCGAAGATGCGCAACGCTTCCAGGCCGCCGATGCCATCGGCGGTGACGGTGCGCCCGGCCATCGCGGCGAGGTCGGCTGCGCTGCGACCGATGTCGAGCGGGGGTGGGTCGAGGACCACCCGGTCGACCGCGTAGTGGATCACCGCCTGCGTCAGCGCCTCGATCGTCGCGTCGTGCTGGTGCATCACCATGGGATGTTCACACGTTCAAGTCGAGCAACTCGCTGCCCTCGCCACGCACTTCACCGTCGCGGTTCAAGAAGTAGCCGAGCGCAACGGCGACCACGGAGCTACCCACCGAGACGAGGATCGGGAACAGCAACAACACGACGACGATGGCGATGGCACCTGGCACGCGGCGAGCCTAACGCGCCAACCACACGGCGTGCTCTACGGCAACTCGCATCACTGGGGCTTGTACGCCCACGCCTCGATCTCGACCGCGCCGCCAAAAGGAAGTGCTGCCACGCCGATCGTGCTGCGGGCCGGGCGGGCGCCACCGAAGCCGACGATGTACGCCTCGTTGAAGGTGGCGAAGGTGTCCATATCGGTGAGGAAGCACAGGGTCTTGGCGATGTCGCCAAGTGTGGCGTCCATCGTGGCGAGCTGCGCTTTGAGGTTTTCAACCGCCTGGGTTGTCTGCCCAGCGACCCCGCCGCCGACGAGTGCACCGTCGACGATACCGAGTTGTCCGCTCACGATGATCCAGTCGCCAGCGCGAACGACAGGTGTGTACGGGCCGAGTGGTTTGGTCATGCCCCGCATCGTAGGGGCGACGGTCAGCGGAGCGAGCTGATCTGCGATTCGTAGGCGTCGGCGAGGCCGTACAGTGCCCGCTGACCGTCACCGTGGAACGACGAGCCGTGCATGACGGCCAGGGTTGTCGGGTTCAGGTCACCGAGGGATCGCAGGGTTTGCGCGGTGTGCGGGGCGAGACACGTCGAGTGGAACATCGCCTCGGCGGCCATGGCCGGCTCAAGCACGTCGTCCGTCGTGAGCGCCGGACCATTGCCGGTCTGGCCGAACAGGTCGCCGCACAGCAACGTGCCGGTCGCTTCCTCGAAGAGCACCTGCGCCTCCCAGCCGTGGGGCACGTGCGGCGTGGAGATCTGGCGGAGTCGCTTGCCGCCGAGGTCGATCACCTCGCCCTCGGCAAGGGCGACGGGCGGGCGATCGCACAGGTCGTTCAACGACACCTCGCAGCCAAGTTCGCCGTGGGCCACCTGACTGCCCGGTGCCGCAGTTAGCCACATGTTCATCGAGCCACACTCGTCGGACTCGACATGCCCAAAGGTGATCCATCGCAGGGATTCGACCGGGACAACCTTGTCAACTGCCTCGGCGACGAACGGAAACATCGCCCTCGGTCCGGTGTGAAACAGCAGTGAATCCTCGCCGACGACGAGGAACTGGTTGAAGGTGAAGCCGTCGGGGCCGACGTCAGGTATGTACGCCGAGATCCGGTAGATGCCGGCGGCGATCTCGTCAATGTTGGAGTGAAGTGGTTGCATGCACCAATGGCGTTCATTTCCTGCTCGTTGTGTTCACTCGGGACTGAACGATCCAGCGGACGTCGTCGCCGTCAGCGGGTTCGTAGGCGCAGTACAGACCGGTGCGGATCCGCCGGTCGAGGACCTCGCCGGCACCCGGCATCGCTTCGACCAACCGGGCGATCGACGACCGCAGCGCCCGGGTTACGTTCAGGCGAGCGCGCTCCGCCGCCGACGCGGCCCGTCGATCTCGGCCCCCGAGTCCGAACGCCTGAGCAAGTTGGGTGACGAACTGGTCGAGTTCGGCTTGCATCGCCTCGGCAGCCTCATGGCGACCCGCTTCGAGTGCGTCGTCGATGTCGGCCCGCAACGACTCGATCTGGCACCGGTACGCCGACCGCGCCGATGCATCGAGCACCGGGCCGGCGTCGCCAATCAGCCGCCGATTCGGTCCGCCGCTGGGCGCGACGCCCTCGACCTGGTCGACAAGATCGAGGGCGTGACGCTCGGTGCCCTGGCGGATGATCAGTTCGGCGAGGTAGCGGAGACCCTTGGTGTCGTGGAGCCGGACGCTGCTGCCGGCACACGACGCAACCCACCACTTCCCCTCGATCGACAACTCGGCGGTGCGCACCCCCAGCGTCGCCGTTCCCACGCGTTGACACAGCCGATCGAGCAACGCCGCATCGGTTGGCGCGAGCACGACATCGAGCGTTGCCAGGATCGAAGCGGCTGCTTGTGCATCGATCGCTGCTGTTGGCGAATCACCGAGGGCGTCACGTAGCCGAGCCAGGTCGACCAACAGCGAAGCCCTCGTGCAAGGCATCAGCCGGGAGTCGAGCCGGTCGACGGCGCGCTCCAACACCACGACAGCGGCGCCGTGATGGTCGGCTGCGGCGAGTAGCCGGGCATGGGTGGCTGCCGTGCGCGCCTCGATCGAGACGATGCCGACCTCGCCGCTTCGGGCGATCAGCTCATCACACGCAACGTGCGCCGCGTCCAAGTCGCCGCGCCCCAACTCCGCATCGACGACCACGGCGAGCAGTTCGATCGAACGCAACCGGTCATCTCCGATGACCCGCAAACCACGCCGTGCCATAGCTTGCGCCAGTTCGTAATCCCCGCGTGCCAACTGCAGGCGTGCTGCGGGAAGCAGGGCCTGGAGCGATTGGTCCTTGCCGACCAGCAACGCCTCGGCCTCGGCCAGGCGGCCCTGGCGGATGCGCAGGTCGGCCAGGGCGATTTCCGGATGCCAGCTACGCGTGTTCATCGCCGCCTCGAATGCGCCCTTGGCCATGATCAGCAGGGCTTCCGCCTCGCCCCATCGTCCGAGTTCCATGAGCAGCGTCGCCTGCACGCTGTCGCAGTGGCTCGACAGGAAGATCGGCGCGCCGCGCCCGGGCCCGATCAGTCGGTGTCGGCGTAGCGGTTCGGCCCACGACCCGGCCCGAGCGAAGTCGGCTGCGTAGTAGCAGGCGGTGAAAAACGAACAGATCGACTTGCCGGTCGAGTCCGGGTCATCGGCTGGCCCGCACGCCAACGCCATCGCCTCGTCGAGCAGACCCATGCCCTGGGCGACCCGACCGATCTGGACGTGGGCCAAACCGCCATCGGCGAGCGCCTTGGTCTCGAGGTTCACGTCGCCGAAGCGGCGCGCTCGATCAAGTGCCAGTTCCGCCGCGGCCAGCAACTCCGCCGGGTCGTCGACGTCGCAGCCCAGCGCGGCCACCGCCGCCCAGCCCTGTTCCACGCAAGCAGGCTCATGTTCGACGAGGCGCCGGGCACGGGCGAACCACGCCCGGCTGACTGTCAGGTTGCCCATGGCTACAGCGAAGGTCTCGCCCAGCCGGACGCAGGCCATCGCCGCCCGACACGGCTCGCCCGCTGCGGTGAAGCCCCGGACGGCAGCCGACAGATGGACGACCACCGCGTCGATGTCGCCGCGTGCCCAAGCCGCCTCCGCCTGTTCCAAACCCCGAACCGCGTCCGCGGACCCCGACATGCCCCAAGCATGGCAGACAGGTGGAACTCGACCCATCCGGGCACGTCGGAGCGTCGTCCTGGCCCCCGGCGACCCTGCTCGGCGCGCCCGAGCATCGGTAGCGAAGGGCGGATCGCCAGATGGGGCGTGCTGCGCTCACTGCTTGAACCCGCCCTGCATCGAGCAGAGCCGGAATCTATGTGGTCGGTTTGCCGGAATACACGTGGTCGGTCTGCCGAACGGTGAGATCCAACAGTGCTGATCGGCAGACGCACCACCACGCCCTCGCTACAGCGCATGCCGCAGCGAGCGACGACCGACGCTCCGATCCGGTGGCGGGTTCGTAGCCTGATGCGGTGCCTGCGACCCCGACACCACCTCACCACACGATCCGACTGAGCCGACGCGAGTTGTTCGCCGGCACTGCCGGGCTGGCGGCGTCAGCGGCGCTGTTCGCCGCGTGCGGTGGGTCCGACAGCACCAGCGTCGGCCCGACAGCGCAACCGTTCACGGTGCTGCCGCGGTTCCCCAATGGCCCGCGGATGACGCCCGGCAGCGTTCGTCTGGCATGGTCGATCGCCGACGACAACGCGGCGACGTTGACCACCGGGCCCGACCTGTTAACCGGGACGATCGTCGACGGTGACGGCGCGACAGTTGCCAAGGTGTCGGCACCGCGACGCGGCACCGGGCTGAGCGTGCCCTACTGGAGCGTCACCGTCGACCTCCCCGCAGCGGGCCTCTACGAACTGCGCCTAGACGGGTCGACCGGATCGCAGGCGTTCATTCTCCACCAGGCGTCGGAGATCTCGATCCCCACTGTCGGCTCGCCGCTGCCGCCGTTCGACACCCCCACCACCGCCAATGCCCGCGGCGTCGATCCGGTGTGCACCCGCCTTGACGGGGCATGCCCGTTCCACGAGGTGTCACTGACCGAGGCGTTGGCGCTCGGCAAGCCGGTCGTGTACATCGTCGGCACCCCGGCGCACTGCGAGTTCGCCACCTGCGGACCGGGCCTGGAGTTCCTGATCGACGAATCGAAGCGGTACGCGACAACTGCCACGTTCGTGCACGCCGAGGTCTACGCGGACCCGGAGGCAACCGAAATCGCCCCGGCGGTGACGGCGCTCACACTCGACTACGAACCGCTGATCTGGGTGACCGACGCTGCCGGCATGGTCGCCGAGCGAATCGACATCGTGTGGGACGCCAAGGAACTCGGCGCCATCCTGGCCAGCTTGCTCGGCTGACCGGCGTGTTCAGCTGAAGCTGGAACCGCAACCGCAGGTACGGGTTGCGTTGGGATTGATGATGTTGAAGCCAGCCTGGTTGAGGCCATCTTTGTAGTCGAGCGTGGCCCCTTCAAGGAGCTGCTTGGACGCCTGATCGACGATGACGCTGACCGTTGCGCCCTCGGGCCCGAACGTGGCCTTTTCGTCGTCAGCGGCTACATCGCCGTCGAAGAACATCTCGTATGAGAACCCGCTGCACCCGCCGGGGCGCACGGCGACGCGCAAGGCGAGATCGGCAGCACCTTCTGCCTCGAGCAGTTCCTTGACCTTGACAGTTGCGGTGTCGGTGAGGGTGATCACGGTGGTTCCTCTCGAGGGTGACGGGTCAGATGGCACATGCCACCGTCGGCCAGTGTAACGCTGCCTGCCCGTAGAATCATTCCATGGCATCCCCGGCGAACCAGACCCGCGACATGCCCACCCGCGACATGCCCACCCGAGAGATCGTGCTCGGTCTGCTCCGCTCGGTCATCGATCCCGAACTTGGTGCCGACATCGTCTCGCTCGGCATGGTGCCCGACGTGCAGGTCGCCGATGATGGCGCTGTCACGGTCGGCGTCAAGCTGACCATCGGCGGTTGCCCGCTACGGGCCCAGATCAAGCGCGACATTGAGACCCGCGTCGCGGTTCATCCCGGTGTCACCTCGGTGCACATCGAGTGGGGGGAGATGAACGCCGAGGAACGCAGCGAGGTGATGACCAAGGCCCGCTGGAACGCGCGCGAAAACGCCCCTGACACCGAGATCCCGTTGAGCTGCCGCATCCTCGCCATCGCCAGCGGCAAAGGTGGCGTTGGCAAGAGCTCGGTCACGGTCAACCTCGCCGCGGCGGTTGCCGCGCAGGGCTTCACCGTCGGTGTGCTCGACGCCGACATCTGGGGCTTCTCGGTGCCGAGGCTGCTGGGTATCGACGAACGACTCGAAGCCCTGCCGGTCGAGGGTCGTGATCGGCCGATGATCATCCCCAACGAGCGCGTGGTCGGGCGGGGCATGTTGAAAGTTGTCAGCACCGGCTTCCTCGTCGGGGAGGACACCGCACTGATGTGGCGCGGCCTGATGCTCACGAAGGCCGTCGAGCAGTTCCTGCGCGATGTGCATTGGGGTAAACTCGACTACCTGTTCATCGACATGCCTCCCGGCACCGGCGACGTGCAGATGGGTTTGGCGAGGATGTTGCCACGCACCGATCTGCTGATCGTCACCACCCCGGCTCTCGCCGCCCAGAAAGTTGCCGCACGCGCCGCTGACATGGCCCGGCGAAGCTTCCTGCGGGTGTGTGGCGTGATCGAGAACATGACTTCGTTCACCTGCGCCCATGGCGAGGACTACGCGCTGTTCGGAACCGGGGGCGGGCAGGCGCTGGCCGACGAGATCGGCGTCCCGCTGCTGGGCCAGATCCCGATCGAGCAAGCCGTGGCAACCGGTGGCGATACCGGCGCACCGGTGTCGCTCGACGGCTCCGGGGCCGCTGCCGATGCGTTCCGGGCGATCGCCCGCAGCATCATCGACGACATCGCCCCGCCGACCAACATGGCCGGATGCTCGGCGCGGATGCTCACGTTGGTGTCGGCTGCGCTCGATGCCCACGACCGCGTCGCCACCGAAGCCGACAATGACGCCGGATCGTTGGTTCCTGCTCAGCCAGCCGGCAGCGAGTCGTAGTCGTCGTCGCCTGGGATCGACACGCCGAGGGGCTTGCCGTCGGCGTCCCAGCGCACACGCGGCAAGATCACCTCAGGTGATGGCAGTGCGCGGGCGCCGTCCATGGCGTCGACAACGGAGCTGAAGCCGACCAGGAACTTGAGGATGAAGATGGTCGGTGGCATCATGTTCAGTTCCCCACGCTCCTCGCGCGCCAAGGCGTCGGCCGGGCGGATCCACAAGCTTGCGATCGTTTCAGTGTCGTCGTGAACCGAGTGCTGCCCGGCCGGTGCGGGCACCAGATAGAAGCGAGTATCGAAACGGCGGGCTTCGCGCACCGGGGTCACCCAGTGACTCACCCACACAAGATCGTCGAGCCCGAGGGTGAGCCCATGCCGACTGCAGAGTTGTTCAAGGTCGACCGAGCCGTCGTTCACCCCAATTCGTTCGCCCAACGCCTCGTGCCCATCAACGACGGTGGCCCCATCTGTATCGTGGGCCAGCAGGACCCCGGCTTCCTCGTAACATTCACGGATGGCCGCCAGCCGATGGGCGCGGTCGATATCGGTGCCATCGCTGGTCTCCACCCGCCCGCCGGGGAACACGTACATCCCGCTGCCGAAGACCGCGTTCAGCGTGCGTCGCAGCATGAACACCTCGACACCGGCGGCCGCGCCGGGTTGCACATCACGCACCAGCATCACGGTGGCGGCAGGTTTGATCGGCACGGTGGTCGGGTCGAAGTCGCGGGGATGGCTCACGTGTCGTAGTCTTGCCGGTCGTGCTCGTCTGGATGGATCTAGAGATGACCGGTCTCGACCCGGTAACCAATGTGATCGTCGAGATTGCCACGATCATCACGACCGACGACCTCGAGATCATTGCCGAGGGGCCCGATCTCGTCGTCCACCAATCCGACGAGGCATTGGCGTTGATGGAGCCAATCGTGGTCGACATGCACACCAAGAGCGGCCTGCTGCAGCAGATCCGCGACTCGACGATCACGCTCGAACAAGCGGGAGCCGAGACGTTGGCCTTCATCAAGACCCACGTCCCAGAGGCGCGCAAGATCCCGCTCTGCGGCAACTCGATCGGGATGGACCGCCGCTTCCTGGTGCAGTACCTGCCCGACATCGAGAACTGGCTCCACTACCGCAGCATCGACGTGAGCAGCGTCAAAGAACTGGTCCGCCGGTGGTACCCGGCGATCAACAGCAGCCGCCCGTACAAGCAGGGTTCGCACCGCGCCCTCGACGACATCCGCGAGAGCGTGTCCGAGTTGCGCTTCTACCGCGAGCGCGTGTTCGTGCCTGTCGCCACCCCAGCGGCGGCCGAGCCGGCCGCGCCCGCGTGTGCGGACCCTCAGCCGACCTCTTGATCGGGTCGAACCGTCCGGCCCTTCCAGGTAACCGAACGCCGGAACCGCCGCAGCGCGATGCTGCGCACGAACACGACGACGAAGAACACCGTCAGCAGCGGCGCACCGATCACTGCGTACCAGCGAAACGATCCTGCCCGCCGGGCTAGCACCGCCATCTGTACCGTCGATGCCAACGCGAACCACGGTGACGTGACCCATCCACCGAGCACTGACGACACCCATGCCGCTGTGCCGAGCGCTGCCCACCACGGCGTGGCGTCGAAGCCGATGGCGATGCCCTTGGTCCAGCCCTCCACCAGCGACGCGAGCCCCGTCGGGTACATCCGGAACGTGGTGGCACCGCTCGATCCGGTGTGCAGTCGGGTGCGCTCCACGCGCCGGGCAAGGGCGATGTCTTCGAGCACTGCCGACCGAACCGACGCGTGTGCGTGCCCGCCGATCTCGCAGTAACGGGCCCGGGTGAGCGCGATGACCGGGCCGAACGCGACGTGGGGGGACACGCGGTCGCCAGCGGGCGTGAACCCCCCACATCCCATGAGCGCGGCGATGTTGAACGGCATGCTGCACTGCTCGAACGGACGCACCGCACGGTGCCAGGGTTGCACCGACACGATGTCACCGGGATGCGCGGTGACGGCCGCGGCAATGCGGTCGAGATCGCCCTCGCCGAGGCACACGTCGGCGTCGACGAACACCAACAGATCGCCGCTCGTACTCGACGCTCCGGTGTGACACGCGTGCGGCTTACCTGCCCAACCGGTCGGGAGCTCGGGTGCCGTCACCACAGCAGCCCCACCGCTCCGGGCAATCGCTGCTGTGTCGTCGGTGGAGTGGTCGTCGACCACGACCAACTCGTCGCCATCGCGCAGTTGCGACACCACCGAGGCCGCGAGCGCTCCGATCGATCCCGCTTCGTTGCGCGCCGGCACCACGACCGACACCGAGGCCCGGCATCGCCCCACCGTTTCACGCGGCAGCGGGCGCGTCCGCCACAGCAACACCCAACCCGCACACCAGCCCAGCGCGAACAGCGCGATCGATACCGCCTCCGGCCGATCTCCCAGCGTCACCTGAGTGAACGCCCGGCCCGCGCCACCTGCGCCGGGAGAGCCTTTGGTCGAACCATCGCCAGCCGACTCTACCGATTGCCGGAGTGCTCGAAATTAATTCGGTTGACTGCACGCCGAAATCGTGGTTGCCTAACACCTGGCCCGTTTCGACGGATCACCACGCCCCGACACTTCGACCCCACCAAAGGCCCACCCATGCAGCACACACTCGCACCACAGAACGGCCATTCAGCCGCTCGTGCGCGCCTGTGCAGCGTGCGCGGTTACGACCTGGTCGCTACTGGCTCTGCATGGAACGCACCCATGGAAATCGCCGTGAACTCGTTCGGGTTCATGACGGAAACCACCAAGCGCCCGGCCCGACCCCTCGGAGGCAACTCGACGTAGAGCACACGTCGAGAGCAACCCTCTCCGAGGCCGTCGGGATAGCAAGATCCCGACGGCCTTTCTGCTTTTCCAACTCCTGCCCGACCTCCTCACCCACGGCAAGTCACGACACCCGAGAAAGTACCGACATCATGTACGCAACGATCAACCCAGACCTGTTCGACGAGATCGTCGCCGACGTTCCGGTCACGCTGCGCGCCCCGCAGGCCCGTTGCGCCGACGGTCACGGCACCCTGACGCACCTGTTCTTCGCGGACGATGTGCTCAGCATCGGCCGCGCCAAGGCGATCTGCGCCAAGTGCCATCTGACGGCGAGCTGCCTCGACGGTGCCCTCGAGCGGGCCGAGCCGTGGGGTGTGTGGGGTGGCGAGCTGATCGACACCGGTCGCATCGTCGTCAACAAGCGCCCACGCGGCCGGCCACCGAAGATCCCGCGGCCGGCGATCGTGTTCGACGAGGCGCCGATCCCGCCGCACCTGCGGCGCGCCCCGCACCTTGTCGCATAACGACATCGCAGCGCGAGTCGGCGCCACATCAAGATCCGGCCCGGGGCAACGCTCGTCGACCCCCAGGCTGTTCCGAGCTCGCTGCCACCCTTGACCCCCCGAGGGTGGCGGCGGGCTAACGGTGAACCTGCCCGGCCGTAGGCCACCTGTAGCCTGCCTGGCATGGCTGTCAACCGGCGTGTGCTCGGCGGCTCGATCGTCGCCGCAATCGTCATCAGTCTCGGCGGAGGGTACGCCCCTCAGCCGCTCCGGCGACCCGGGCGACTCGGCATCGACGTCGGTTGACGCTGTACTCGACACACCGGGGGTCGAGCAGATTCCCGCGATCAAGCCCAACGCCGACGTCGAGGGAAGCGAGCTCCCCGCGATCGAGCTTGTGTCCAACGACGGCAGCGCGATCGCCACGGCCGACCTGCTCGGCCAGCCGTTGGTCATCAACTACTGGTACTCCACCTGCGCCCCGTGCAAGAAGGAGCTCCCCGCGTTCGCGGCGATACACGCCGAACTCGGCGACCGCATCCGCTTCGTCGGCGTCAATCCGTTCGACAACCCGGAGGTGAACGAGTCGTTTGCCCGAGACAGGGGCGTCCAGTACGAACTGCTGCGCGACCCCGACGGCGCGTTCACGGCAGCCGTCGGCATCGCCAACGCACCAGTGACGTTGTTTGTCGCTGCCGACGGATCGATCGTCCGCCAAGCTGCCGTGCTCACCGAGGCCGAGTTGCGCAGCTATGCAATGGAGTTGCTCGAATGAACCTGTCCCTCGCGTTCATCACCGGGATGCTCGCCGCGGTCAACCCGTGCGGGTTCATCCTGTTGCCCACGTACCTGCTGTACTTCCTCGGCCTCACCTCCGCCGACGCCGGTGTGCAACGGGCACCGATGAACCGTGCCTTGAAGGTCAGCGCGGCGGTCTCGAGTGGTTTCCTCGGGGTGTTCCTGGTGGTCGGGATGATCACCGAGTTCTTCACCAACTGGATCGACACGAATGCGAAGTACGCCACAGGGGCGATCGGGGTGGTGCTGGTCGGCCTCG
>JANNHO010000019.1:0-4333 GCA_031404435.1 Acidimicrobiaceae bacterium
GCCGAGCGCTGAGAGTCCTGGACGCCGCGGCGCCCGGGGCGGTGTCCGCCGCTCAGGGCACACCCGACTGAACGCAAACGTCACGTCCGGTTTCACCACCACCAGATCGCACGACGCCATCAGCCCGATTCCGCCGGCGCGCACCGAGCCGTGCACCGCTGCAATGGTGGGCTGGTCGGCATCGATGAGGCGGCGCATCGCCCGCACCATCGGCCCGGAATCGGTCGGTCCGGCGGCACGTTCCTTCAGGTCGGCTCCGGCGCAAAAGGCAGGCGGGGTATGGGTGAGCACGATCACGCGAACGTCGGGCTGCTCGGCCCGGTCAAGTGCGTCGTGCAATGCGGCGACGAGCGATCGCGATAGAGCGTTGCGGTTGCCCGGCGAATCGAGCGTGATCGTGGCGACCCCGCCGTCCACATCGCAGCGCACCGGGACGTCGACCACGGCACCGACCCTACTCGCGCCAAGTCAGCGAGTTCGCTTGTCGACTTTCACACCGTGGCGGTGGATTTCTCGCCAACTGGTTGCGCCACGACGGCCTATTCGGGCGTCGCCGCGGTGGTCTCGCTGAGGAACGCCACGACGTCGGCGCGGTGGCGGGTGCGGCGCATCGGTGGGAGCGCCTTGACGATGTCCCACCGGTAGGTGGCCGTACCGAGGCGCGGGTCGAGCACCGCGACCACGCCACGGTCGGTTGCCGTGCGGATCAGGCGGCCCGTCGCTTGGGCGAGCAGCATCGAGGCGCGGGGGATGTCGATCTGCGCGAAGGCGGCCGAGCCGAGCAGTTCGCGGCGAGCCGATAGCAGCGGATCGTCCGGCCGCGGGAACGGGATGCGGTCGATGATCACCAGGCTGAGCGTGCGCCCCGGAATGTCGACACCCTGGAAGAAACCGGCGGTCGCGAACAGGCAGGTCGCCTCGTCCTTCATGAACGCCTTGATCAGCGCGGTCTTGGGTAGGTCGCGCTGGGTGATGATCGGCTCGACCACCATCATCCGCACGGCTGCTGCCGCTTCATCCATCGCCTTCCAACTCGTGAACAGCGCAAGGGTCCGGCCGCCGGCCGCAGTGATCAGCGCGGCGATCTCGTCGTGGGTTGCTGCGGCGCGGGCTGGCGAGCGCGGGTCGGGGAGGTGCAGCGCGCAGTAGAGCATCGCGTGATGCTCGTAATCGAACGGGCTACCGACGTCGATCACGTCTGCGGTGGCCGGATCGATGCCCACTCGCTGCGCGAGCGAAGTGGGGATCGTCGCGCTGGTCAAGATGGCGGTCCGACGCGACCACACTCCGGCCCGGAGCACCGGTCCCACGTCGAGCGGGGCGATCTCCAGGCGCGGATGTTCCGGGCCACCCGACACGAACGCGACGGAGCCATCGAGCTTGCCGAGGCTGGTGTCGATGTGCTCTTGCACGCGGGTGGCGAGTTGTTGGGCGCGCATCTTGCGCTGCTTGGAGTCCTCGACGGTGGTGTCGATTGCGCGTAGCGCCGATTGCGCCGCCTCGATCCGGCCACGGCAGTGCACCAGCGCCTCCTGCAACGCCACCGGGAACGGGGCCGGCAAGCGCAGGCCGACGAACGGTGTCAACACGTCGCGCATCACCTGCGCCGACTCGGCCACACCGCCGATGATCGCCGGGTCGTCGAGGATGCGCCGCAACGAACCGGCCAGGGTGACGAAGCGGCCGGGCCCGATCTGCACCCCGACCGTGTCACTCATGATGTCTTCGAGTTGGTGCGCCTCGTCGACGATGAGCACATCGTGCTCGGGCAGGATCACGCCGCCGCTGGCCACATCGAGGCCGTACAGGTGCATGTTGACCACCACCACATCGGCCGCGGCGGCACGTTGGCGGGCGAGCTCGGCGAAGCATGGCCCGCCGAGTGGGCAGCGGGTGGCGCCGGGGCACTCATCGCCGCTCACCGTGACCGCTCGCTGCGCTGCCTCGCTGGCCGCCCAGTCGATCTCGGCCAGGTCGCCGGTCTGGGTGGTCGCGCCCCACGCAGCGAGCCGCTTGATGTCGGCCTTGGTGGTGACGGCCATGCCGTCGAGCTCGAGCTTGCCCTCCTGCTTGTCCTGCAGCTCGCGGAGCCGCTGCAGGCACAGGTAGTTGCTGCGGCCCTTCAGCACCGCCCACTCGAACGGCCGACCGAGGTGCTCGTCGAGGAACGGGAGGTCCTTCGAGGCAAGTTGGTCCTGCAACGCCTTCGTCGCCGTCGCGACGATCACCGATTTGCCTGCCAGCACCGCGGGGACCAGGTAGCCCATTGTCTTGCCGGTGCCCGTGCCCGCCTGCACGATCAGGTGCCGCCCGCTGGCGACCGCAGCCGAAACCGCAGCGGCCATCTCGCGCTGCCCGGGCCGGTCCTCGGCATGGGGAAGCGCGGCGGTCACCGTCGCGAGCGCTACGAGGGTCGAATCGGCCATGTGTGAGATCAGCGTGCGCTCAGCGCGAGCGCGGCGTCGAGTTCGGCGGCGTCGAACTCGGGCCAGGTCCGCTCGGTGAAGTACACCCGCGCCCCGACGATCTGCCACAGCATGAAGTTGGAGATGCGTTGCTCGCCGCTGGTGCGCACCACCACGTCGACCGGGGGTAGCTCGGGCAGGTACAGGTGCTGGGCGATGCTCGAATCGCTCACGGTCTCGCCGGAGCGGCGCGCCTCGTGGGCGGCATGCACCAACTCGGCCCGCGACCCGTAGTCGAACGCGACCGTCAACACCATGCCGGTGTTGCCCGCAGTGTCGGCGACCGCCTTGCGGATGGCCCGCTGCACGTACTTCGGTGTGCGCGCCCCAGGGGTGTCGAACGGCCGCCCCATCCACTTCACCTGCACGTTCAACTCGTTGAGTTCGCTTACCCGGCCGAACAGGCGCCGATGTAACCCGAGAATGTGGCGAACCTCGGCCCGAGGTCGGACCCAGTTCTCAGTGGAGAACCCGAACACGGTGAGCCAACCGACGTTGCGGGTGACCGCTACCCGGACGAGCGCCGCCAGGTTCTCCTCGCCCTCGGTGTGTCCGGCGGTGCGCGGCAGCCCGCGCCGTTTCGCCCACCGGCCGTTGCCATCCATGATGCACGCAATGTGCGCAGGCGGTGCGTCGGATGGCGGGTCCGGCGATCGGCCCGGCGGGGGAGAAGTCGCGTCAGTGATCCGGTCACGTTAACCCCCTGTGCTCGTGCCCCGACTGCCACGTTGCGGGTGTTCGTTCGGCGACACTGCGAGGTGGGAGACTGGTTGCCATGAAGCGTCCAGTGCCGACCAGCGCCGAGCAGCAGTTGCGGCACGTGATGGTTGTCGGTGGAACGGTGGCCGAATGGGGACGGCTCGACGACGAGCAGTGGGCGCAGCGGGTGGCCACGCTTGGTTCGGTTGCCGCCGCCGCTGGTGCAGGTTGGCTCTCCCTGCGCCCCTTCGAGCGTGGCGCTGGTGCCGACGCAGCTCGGCCGGTGCACCACAGCGTGGTCGATCACGTGGGGTGCGTCGTCATCGTCGACCCCACCCCGGATGGCCGCGAACGTTTGGTCGTGGCACTCCGCAAGCTCGCCGAATCCGATCAGTTGACCGAGCCGGCGGTCGCTGCGGCGCTGCTCGCCCCGGCGACCACCGAGCCCGATCTGATCCTCGTGCTCGGTCCACACGACCGCCTACCGAGTTCGCTCGTGTGGGAGCTCGCCTACAGCGAGCTCGTCTACGTCGATACGCCGTGGGCCGAGCTGTGCGCCGATGACCTCATCGGCGCGATCACCACGTTCCGCCAGCGGCACCGCCGTTTCGGCGGGCTCGACTGACGCCGCGTCGCCGATGGCCTCGCCGCTGTATCGCGACACCGGGGTGGTGCTGCGCACATACAAGCTTGGCGAATCCGACCGGATCGTGGTGGTGCTCACCGAAGCACACGGCAAAATCCGCGCCGTCGCCAAGGGTGTACGCAAAACCACATCCAAGTTCGGGGCGCGGCTCGAACCGTTGAGCCACGTCCGGCTGCTGCTGTATCAGGGCCGCGAGCTCGACATCGTGAGTCAGGCCGAATCGGTCGAGTCGCTGGCGCCGCTCGTCAGTGATCTCGACCACCTCACCAACGGCTTGGCAATCCTCGAAGCGGTCGATCAGATGACGATGGAACGCGAACCGGCACCGCAGCTGTACCGCATGCTCGTCGGCGCGCTGCGCACCGTCGCGCAACGCTCGGGACCGCTGGTGGTGTCGTCGTTCTACTGGAAGCTGCTCGCGTTTGAAGGGGTGCGGCCCGAGTTGAATGAGTGCGTGCGTTGCGGTGCATCCGAGCCACTGGTGGCCTTCGATGTGATGGAAGGCGGCGTGCTGTGCCGGGCC
>JANNHO010000020.1:0-19979 GCA_031404435.1 Acidimicrobiaceae bacterium
TCGTGGTCGAAGTTGATGTCGTCGCCACCCGGATAGAACACGCTGAGTCTGATCATTCGGCCACTGTAGGGCACACCGCCTCGCGAGCAACGAGAGCTAGCGTGCGCCCATGGCTGACTTCTTCCTCGGCGGACAGATCGACGTAACGAACCACGAGCGCACCGGAGCCGACACCCGCATCGCGTCGGGCGATCTGACCACCCACGGGGTGATCGTCGGGATGACCGGTTCCGGCAAGACGGGCCTCGGCATCGTGTTGGTGGAAGAGGCGCTGCGGGCCGGAATCCCCACGCTGCTGATCGACCCGAAAGGCGATCTGACCAATCTGTGCCTCGGTTTCGCTGATCTCTCGGCGGCACAGTTCGAACCGTGGGTCAACCCTGGCGACGCCACCAAGGCGGGCCAATCGGTGCCCGAGTTCGCTGCCGCGCAGGCGGCCGCGTGGGCGACGGGCCTCGCTGGCTGGGGGCTCTCTGGCACCGATATCGGGGCGCTGCACGATGGAGTCGACGTCACGATCTACACCCCCGGCTCGTCGAGCGGCGTCGGTGTCGACATCGTCGGGTCGCTCCGTGCGCCGGCAGATATGAGCGACCCGGAGACCGTCGGGGACGAGATCGAGGGCTTCGTCAGCGGCCTGCTCGGCCTCGTCGGGATCGACGCCGATCCGCTGTCGAGCCGCGAGCACATCCTGCTCAGCAACCTGATCATGAACGAGTGGGCTGGCGGCCGCAACCTCGACCTGGCCGCGCTGGTTTCAATGGCGCTCACCCCGCCAATCCGCAAGCTCGGCGTGTTCGAGCTCGACGCGTTTTATCCCCCGAAAGAGCGAACCGCGTTCGCGATGCGCCTCAACGGGTTGCTCGCCTCGCCGTCGTTCGGCAGTTGGATGACCGGCCAGCCGCTCGACATCGACGCGATGCTGCGCACCGCCGACGGCCGGCCCCGCTGCGCTGTCGTCACCACCGCGCATCTCGCCGACGACGAGCGCCAGTTCGTCACCACGCTGATCCTGTCGAAGCTCGTCACGTGGATGCGGCGCCAGAGCGGCACCACCGACCTGCGAGCCATGTTGTACATGGACGAAGTCGCCGGGTATGTCCCGCCCACGGCGATGCCGCCGACCAAGAAGCCGATCATGACGCTGATGAAACAGGCCCGGGCATTCGGCGTGGGCGTCGTACTGAGCACGCAGAACCCGGTCGACGTCGACTACAAGGCGCTGTCCAACGCGGGAACGTGGATGATCGGCCGACTGCAAACCGAGCGCGACAAGCAGCGACTGCTGGAGGGGATGACCACGGCGGCTGGCGGCATCGATGTCGGGGCCTTGAGCGACACGATCGCCGGTCTGTCCAAGCGCGAGTTCGTACTCCGCCGCGCTGGCAGGGACACCCCGGAGGTGTTCACCACGAGGTGGGCGATGAGCTACCTGCGCGGCCCGTTGACCCGCGAGCAGATTTCCACACTGATGGCGGACCGCAAGCAGGCGGTCGCCACACCTGCCCCCGCTCCCGCCGCCCCCGCCGCACGGCTGCCACCACCGACGGGCGGCGCGCGGTTACCCGCCCCGGCCGCAGCGCCCGCGACAACGACGATCACCGATTCGTCTGCCGGGTCGCCCGCCGTTTCGGCCGCCGGGTCCTCTGCCGGGTCGCCCGCCGTGGCCGACGATGAAACGACGCTGATGCCGGAGGTTGCGGCGGGGATACCGGTTCGGTGGGTCGATGTCGCGGCACCATGGCTCGACGCCGTTGGCGGGAGCGCGCGGGGGCATCGACACAGCGCCGCTGTCGTCGCTCGGGTGGCGCTGCGCTACGACGACGACAAGGCAGATCTGGTGCATGACGAGATCTATGAGGCGGTGATCCATCCGCTTCCGGAACTGCTTGACGTCTCGTTGATGGCCACCGTCGACCACGACGAACGTGACCTTCGCAACGAGGGGCCCCCGGGCAGCGTCTACCGGTTGTGTGGAGCGCCGATCCGCACCAAGTCGTTCTGGACACGGGTCGAGCGCGACATCGTCGACACGTTGGTACGTTCCCGCTCGCTCACCTTGGCAGCGAACCGTGGCCTCAAATTGGTGAGCCGACCGGGTGAGACCGCTGACAGCTTCGCCGCCCGCTGCGCGACTGCCGCCGACGACGCAGCCGACACCGACGTGGTCAAGCTGAAAGACATCTACGCCGCCAAACTCCACAAGCTGCGCACCCAGTTAGACACCGCCGATGACCGCGCCGATGTGTTGAAAGAGCAACGCGACGGCCAACGCAACGAGGAGGTGCTGTCCACAGTCGGCACTGTGCTCGGGGGGATCTTCGGCGGCCGCCGTTCGCGCGGTGGCGTGTTCGGGTCCATGGGCCGTGCCGCTGGGCGCCGTGGCCGTACGGCTGCGGCAGGGGAACGGCTCGACGCGGCCGAGAACAAGGTGAACACGTTGAGCGAGCAGATCGTTCGGCTCGAAGGCGAGCTCGACAACGAGCTCACCGCGATTGACGTGCGTTGGGCGGCAGCTGCCCGCGACATCACCACGGTCAACATCGGCCTCGAACGCACCGATGTGAAGGTCACCCAGCTCGTCCTCGCCTGGATCCCAATCGGCTAACAGCTGCGGGCGCCCGGGGATCAGGCCGGGGCGCGCTGACGGCAGGGTCAGAGGGGTCCGAAGCGGGCCAGTTCGTCGTCGTCCGGGGCGAGTTGGCTGGGGCCCACGTGGGTATCGAGCCACGCGTTGAGCTCGGCGGCTTCCATCCACGCATCACGGACACGCTTCACCACGGCGCGGGTCTTCATCCAGCCCGACGCGGGCCATTGCTGCGTGGCGACGACCCCCTTCAGGCGGAGCAGTTCGATCCGTGGGTGATCACGCGGGTAGCCGCGCGGTGCCGTTTTCAGTTCGCTCATCGCCGTGATCGACTGACCCCGTTTGCGGAGGTCACGACACAGCCCATCGATCTCGGTGCCGGTGGCGGGCGCATCGATAGCTCGCCGGAGGCGGTCGAGTTGATCGGTGGCCATGTCGTAGTACCCCGATCCGGCGAACATGCCGATGGCCGAGAGCTGCACGTACTGGCCGGCGCCGTCCTCGCTCTCGCCGTATGCGCCGATGTGATCCTTGTACGGCGTCTTGTCCTTGGAGAAGCGAACGTCCTTGTTCGGGCGGAACACGTGGAAGGGCCCGTACTCCCCAAGCTCGTCGAGCAGTGCATCCATCGGCTCGCGCACGAACCTTCGGTAATCGCCCTTGTTTGCCTGCCAAAACGTGCGCGTGTTGTCGGCGGCGAGCCGCTCGTAGAAGTGGAACGCATCGTCGGAGAAGCCGCGAAAGATCATTTGCGCAACGTTACGCGCGCGTCTGCAATGCTGACCGCGTGGCGCTGCTGGCGATCGATCAGGGAACTTCGTCGACCAAGGCGATCGTGGTCGACGGAGACCGCCTGCTCGGGATGGGCGAGGTCGCGGTCGACGTGCACGCGTCGGTCGACGGTGCCGTCGAGTGCGATGCCGGCCGGCTGTGGGACAGCGTGGTCGGCGCCGTCGAGAGCGCCATCGAACAGGCCGGTCGACCCAGCATCGAAGCGATCGGCTTGGCCAACCAGGGCGAGACCGTGGTTGCGTGGGATCGCCCGTCGGGTCGGCCCCTCGCCCCAGCGGTGGTGTGGCAAGACCGTCGCTCGACTGACGTGTGCCGGCTGCTCGAACGGCACGCTCCCCGGCTTGCGGTGATCACCGGCCTGCCGCTCGATCCGTACTTCGTCGCTCCCAAGATGCGCTGGCTGCGCGAGCGTGTCGACGACGCGGCGGTGATCACCACGACCGACACGTGGCTGTTGCACCGCATGTGCGGCGAGTTCGTCACCGACGTCGCCACGGCGGGCCGCAGCCTGTTGCTCGACCTAGATACCACGTGCTGGAGCGAGGAGGCGTGCGCCGCCTTCGACATTGCGCCCGACGATCTGCCCCGGATCGTCGGCAACGCGGAGCCGATCGGCGAATGCACCGCATTCGGATTATCGGCACCGGTAACTGGCGCGTGCGTCGACCAGCAGGCGGCGCTGTTCGCCGAGTCATGCCATGACCTCGGCGATGCGAAGTGCACCTACGGCACCGGGGCGTTCCTCCTCGCGAGCGCCGGACGGGCCCCGGTTCGCTCGACCACCGGCCTCGCCGGCTGCGTTGCGTGGCGCATCGGCGACGCAACCACGTGGTGCCTCGACGGGCAGGTGTACACCGTCGGCGCAGCGGTGAACTGGTTGATCGAGATGGGGATCATCGACGACCCGGCCGACCTCGACCGGATTGGGTCGAGCGTCGGCGACGCGGGTGGCGTCACGTTCGTGCCCGCCCTCGCCGGGCTCGCCGCCCCCTACTGGCGTCCCGACGCAAAGGCGGCCTTTACCGGGCTGTCACTCGGCACCGAGCGGGGGCACCTGGTGCGTGCCACCCTGGAGGGGATCGCCGTACAGGTGGCGCTGCTCGGCCGAGCGGCAAGCACCGATCTCGGCTCGCCGCTCACTCGTCTGCGTGTCGACGGCGGAGTAACACGCAGCACCCTGCTGCTGCAGATCCAGGCCGACCTTGCACAAGTGCCGCTGGAGGTGTACCCCTCGCCACACGCGACGGCCTACGGCGTTGCCGCGCTCGCCCGGATCGGCCTCGGGACTGGCGCACCGGGCACCCTCGTGGGCACCGGAATGGGCACCGGCACCTGGCGACCGGAGCGCACCGTCGAGCCCCGCGCCAGCGCGACCGAAGCGGAGGAGCGGATCCGCCGCTGGCAAGTCGTTGCAGATGCAACGATGCTGTTATGACCGTCGGAGCGCTGGAGCAGGCCGACGAATTCGTTCACGACGTCGCCGTGATCGGCGCCGGCGTGGTGGGATGCGCTGTCGCCCGCCTGCTCACGATTCAGGGCGCGTCCGTGGTGGTGCTCGAATGCAGCGGCGACGTCGGCGCCGCGACGAGCAAGGCAAACACGGCCATCCTGCACACCGGCTTCGATGCCACGCCAGGTTCGGTCGAGGCGCGCTTGGTCGCGCGCGGGTACGAGTTGTTGTGCACCTACGCACCGTCGGTCGGGGTGTCGATCGAAGAGACCGGCGCGTTGTTGATCGCGTGGGACGACGCGCAACTGGCGTCCCTCAACGGGGTCCAGGTGAAGGCGGCGGCCAACGGCTATGACCGGACCGAGGTCATCGACGCCGCCGAGGTCCGCTCGCTCGAGCCCCACGTTGGGCCCGGCGCGTTGGGCGGGCTGCTCGTGCCCGACGAGCACATCATCGACCCGTGGAGCACCCCGATCGCGTTCGCCACCGAAGCCAACGCCAACGGTGCCGTGTTCGTACTGAACTTCGCGGTCGACACGGTGTCGGTCGGGGCCGAGGTAACCACGCTGCGCAGTGCCGACCAGCGCCGGGTGGTGGCCCGGTTCGTGGTCAATTGCGCTGGTCTGCACGGCGACACGGTGCACCGGATGTTCGGCTTCTCCGGGTTCTCGATCCGCCCGCGACGTGGCGAGCTGATCGTGTTCGACAAGCTCGCCAGGCCGCTGCTCTCGCGCACGATCCTGCCGGTGCCGACACCGACGACCAAGGGAGTGCTCGTCGCCCCGACGGTGTTCGGCAACGTGATGCTCGGGCCCACAGCCGACGACATCGACGACCGTGCCGCGACCGGCACAACCAGAGCCGGTCTTGACGATCTCTTGATGAAAGGCAGTCGAATTCTTCCAGATCTGCTCGACCACGAGGTGACCGCGGTGTACGCCGGGCTGCGTGCCGCCTCCGAACACAGCGACTACCAACTCTCGGCCCATGCCGACGCCCGCTACGTGTGCCTCGGCGGCATCCGCTCCACCGGCCTGACCGCGTCGATGGCGCTGGCCGAACACGCGCAGAGCTTGCTGTCCGGGATCGGCCACGATTCCTCCGCCAACGAAGCCCGCGAGCTGGTGGCGGTTCGCCTGACCCCACTGGGTGATGCGGACGATCGCCCCTACCGGAATGGGGGCCGGATCGTGTGCCACTGCGAGCGGGTCACCGAAGGCGAGATCGTCGATGCGTGCACCGGCCCTCTACCCGCCACGAACGTCGATGGATTGCGGCGCCGGACGCGCGCACTCGCCGGACGGTGCCAGGGGTTCTACTGCTTCGCCGAGATCTGCTCGCTCACGACATGGGACCCCAGCGCGTGAACCGTCTCCGTGTCGCCAACGAAACCCTCGATGGGCACGTGATCGTGGTCGGCGGCGGACCGGCGGGCCTGTCGGCCGCGATCGAGCTTCGCCGCGCCGGCGTCGACCGCGTGACGGTGGTGGAGCGAGAACGTGAGCTCGGCGGGATCCCACGACACACCGACCACCTCGGCTTCGGCATCCGTGATCAGCACCGGGTACTGAGCGGCCCTGACTATGCGCGCCGCCTCCGCTCCGCCACCGAGCGGGCAGGGGTGCAGGCACGAACTGCGACGACCGTGGTGCACATCTCCGGGTCCGGGGTCGAGCTCGCCGACGGTTCGACGGTCGCCGCCAACGCGGTGGTGCTCGCCACCGGGGTCCGCGAGCGTCCCCGATCCGCCCGCCTGATACCTGGCGACAGGCCGGCGGGTGTGTACACCACCGGAACCGTGCAGCAACTCACCACGTTGCACGGCCTGCCGGTCGGGCGCTGCGCCGTGATCGTGGGAGCCGAGCACGTGAGCTTCTCGGCGATCTGGTCGCTTCGCCACGCGGGCTGTACCCCGGTCGCGATGGTCACCTCGCTCCCCCGCCACCAGAGCACGCCACTCCTCCGCCACGCAACGGCCACTCGCCACCGAGTGCCGTTACTGACCGGCGTCGCGATCGCGTCGATCGAAGGGCGCGGCCGGGTGAGTGCGGTGGTGCTGACCGACGGCCGCCGGCTGAGCTGTGACACGGTGGTATTCACCGGTGACTGGGTGCCCGATCATGAGCTCGCCTACCGCGCCGGCATGGCGATCACGCAGGGGGCGCGATCGCCAGCCGTCACCGCAGGATTTGCCACGTCGGTGCCGGGCGTGTTCGCCGCCGGCAACCTTGTCCACCCTGCCGAGGCCGCCGACATGTGTGCGCTCGACGGTCGCGCCGCGGCCCGGTCGGTCGCAGCCTGGCTGAACCACGGCGGGTTGGGGCCCGGTGTGTGGCCCGCCGATGTTCGTCCGATCGAGGTGGAACCGCCGATCACGTGGGCCTCGTTCGATGCCGGCGGGCTGACATTGCGGGTCGGCGAATTCTGCACCGCCAGAGTGCAGGTGAGCATGAACGGGCAGGTCCTGACGACGAGCCGAATACGCAGGCTCGTCCCGAACCGGGCGATCGTGGTGCGCCGCGGTGTTGAACGATCGGCGGAGCACCAGGGTGTGCTGCGGGTGCGGCTGGTCGATTTGCGGGTGGTCGATTTGCGGCTGGTCGATTGAATCGGGCGAGTCAACCGGACGCCATCGCTCAGAAGCGACGGTCGTCGGTTCGCTTCTTCGGCGGAGCCTTGAAGGGGGCCTCGATCAGCGTCTCGAACTGCGCGTCGTCGGGCTGCTTGGGCTCGTTGAGCCGCTGCAGGTAGGTCTTCAGCGCGGCGCGTCCGGGGGCAACGTGGTCACCCTTGGCTCCCACCGAACGGGCCAGCGCATCCTTGGCCTTGACGACGCGCTCCTTACGCGTGGCCTTCTCCTCGTCGGAGATGACCCGCTTGGGCTTGTCAGCCGGAGCCTTCTTGCGGTCGGCCTCGATGTCTTCGAGCGTCGTGAGCTTGGCGCGAATTGCCATGGGAACAAAGATCCTTCGTGTTCAGGTTTGCCCGACGATTGTAGACCCAACGTCAGGCACCGAGCACGGAGAAACCGAGCGATCGCGCCACTTGGGCCTGACGCAGGTCGAACGTGACGAACGGCAGTGAAGCCACGGCAAGTCGTTGGGCGCTGGCCAGATGGATCGCGTCGAGCGACCGCACGCCGAGGTGCTCACCGATCTGGGCGGCGTTGCGGCACACCGTTTCATCAACCGCCATCACGGCGATCGATTCGAGATCGGCCCGGAACTGCTCTTTAGCGGTAGCGAGCGCCGGCGGCGTGTGCAACCGCGCCAGGTTCCGGTGAACTTCGATGAACGTGAGCCAACTCGTGATGAGAACGGGGTCGCTGAGGAGCAGTCGTTCGGCAATGACTGAATCTGGTTCGTCCACGTACCGCTTCAGGAGCGCGCTCGAATCGACGTACGTCGCCATGAGGTCGCGTCACTCGCCGCGATCGTGGTCGAGGACGTCGGCGATGCGAGTGTGTGCAGCGTGCCGTGTGGCTGGGGCGAGCGATCCGGGCGCTGCCGCCGGCGTGATCCACCCCTGCTCGATCCCCTCGGCAAGGCGGTCCCCACCGCCAGGAAGCGGCACGATCAACACCTTCGCACGGCCGCGCTCGGTGATCGTGATGATCTGGCCCCGCTCGGCGCGGTCGAGGTAGTCGGACAAGTGCTGCTTCAGTTCGCGGACACCGACGTTCATGTGCACACAATACCACACCATGTGGCCACATAATGGCCGTTCGCTTCGAGGTGCGGCCGACTCGGTAATGTTGGACCGAGCCGCGGGCGTGGCGAAATGGCAGACGCGCAGGGTTTAGGTCCCTGTTTCCGAAAGGAAGTGTGGGTTCAAGTCCCACCGCCCGCACCGACTTCGGCGACACTGACAGGTGTGCAGGTCGATCAACTCCCCACCCCGGCGCTTGTGATCGAGCGGAGCGCACTCGAGTACAACATTGCCACCATGAGCGCCGCGCTCCCGGGGACGCTGTTACGACCACATGTCAAAGCCCACAAGTGCTCTGCGCTCGCGGCGGTGCAGCAGGCCGCCGGGCACCCCGGCTTCACCTGCGCGACACCGCGCGAGCTGGTCGGGCTGGCACGCCTCGGGATCGGCGACGACCTCTTACTGGCGAACGAGACTCTCGACCCCGATCGGCTGGCGGCGATGGCTGCGGTGCAGGATCTGGTCTCGGTCACTGTCGCCGTCGATTCGGTCGAGACCATCGATGCAGCCGCCCGCGCCGGGCTGCGCTCGGTGGTGATCGACGTCGACATCGGGTTGCCGCGTTGCGGCTGCCCGCCCGAGGACGCCGGGCGCCGGGCCGATCATGCCCGCGCCCGCGGGCTGGAGGTTCGCGGCGTAATGGGCTACGAGGGGCACCTGATGGTCGTGGCGGACCGCGACGAGCATCACCGGCTCGTCCTCGAGGCCGTCGATCGGTTGATGGCTGCGCACACCCTCGTCGGCGGTGAGATGATCAGCGGTGGAGGGACGGGCACCTACCACGTGCATCAAGCCGACCGGCGCCTGACCGAGGTGCAAGCCGGCAGCTACGCGCTGATGGACACCCACTACGCGCAGCTCGGCCATCCTTTCCTGCAGGCGTGTTTCGTGGTCGGGACGGTCGTGTCGGTGAGCGGCCGCCGGGCTGTCGCCGACGTGGGCCTGAAGGCGATGGGCATGGACCACGGCAACCCAGCGATCTTCGACCGTGCCGGGGACGCGGTGGTCCCCGGCCCCAGCACCGTGTGGTTCTTGAGCGACGAGCACATCACGTTCGCCCCGCAGCACCCGACCCGTGTCGGCGATCGCGTACGCGTCGTGCCGGCGCACATCGACCCGACGATGGCGATGCACGAGGTGGCATGGCTCATCGACGGCGACGACGTGATCGACCGCTGGCCGATCGACCTGCGCCACTGGTGACTAGTCGCACCAACCCGGTCCGGCGTGCCCTTGCGGCGACAGCGCGACTCGCGCCCGCGACGCGAACTGTCGGGTGGCTGACAACGTGGCTGATGACGGCGACCATGGGCACGCTCGCGCTCTCGCAAGCGGTCGGCATCACTGGCAGCCCAACGGCCTACGTCGTGCACTCGCTCACGCCGTACCTGCTTGCGCCGGCGGCACCCCTGGCAGCACTCGCTGCGCTGGGCCGCCACCACCTGCTCGCACTCACGAACGCGATGATCCTGCTGGCGCTGCTGGTGCTGACCGGACCCGTGGTGTTCGATGGCGGCGCGCCACTCGCACCACCGAACGCCGCTACCGTGCGGGTCGCGCATGCCAACGCGTACTACATGAACGACGCGCCGCGCGCCGCAGCGGCAACCCTGCTCGGCCTCGACGCCGCCGTGCTCGCGGTGACCGAGTACGACGACGAGCTCGCTGACGCGTTCGATGCGCTCGGCGTCGACGATCGGTACGCATTCCGGATCGACCAGTCGTCACCAAGCCCGAGCGGGGTGGCGCTGTTCAGCCGCTACCCGATTGTCGAGGGGGCTGTCGAACGGATCGGGTCCCAGTTCGGGATCGACGCGACGATCAACGTCGACGGGACGCTGCTGCAGGTGATGGTCGTGCACCCGTTCCCCGGCACCGGCGACACGGCGCTCGCCGAGCTCAACAACGACCTCCGTGTGTTCGCCGAGCGAGCCGCGTCGCCCAGTCCACCGACGATGCTCGTGGGAGATTTCAACGCCTCGCGCTGGCATCCGCAGTTCCGCAAGCTACTCGGAGCGGGCCTCGTCGACGCTCACGAGGCACGCGGTCAGGGGTTCAGCCGCTCATGGCCGACGGGGGCGGCGTTGCCACGGTTCGTCCGCCTCGATCATGCGTTGCTCGACGAGCGGGTGATCCCGCTCCAGGTCGACGACGTGGTCGTGACCGGCAGCGATCACCTCGGCTTCGTCGTCGAGGTCGCCATCGTCGACCGTTGAGCAGTCAACAACCGAGTCGCCGCCCGGTTGCAGATTTCCCGCAGGAAAATTTCAACCACGGACGGGGTAGTTGAGAACTGGTACTCAGACGATGTCGGATGTCGGTTCCGTCTGGGTGGCTACTACAAATACTATCAAGTCCACCCACGAGTACTTGGTAGTGGCAAGCAAGACTGGATGGCGTCGCTTGACGGTCCCGTTTGGGCACACCGCAACCCGCACCCAACAAAGTAAATCAGCAAGCCGATTGACATCTTGCGGCCCTTGGGTGTCTAGCTGCAGGAAGGGACGCTCGTGATGGTGTCGGCGATTGTCGCGTTGATTAGTGCCCACGGCTGTGATGGGCGTTGGCTGAACAACCATTGAGACGCGAATGGGTTCCAGCCGAGGGCGGCGCTACACCCGCTACCGCCGCCGTAGTAGGAGTAGTACGCAGTACCATAACCGCCGACCTGCCCTGTCGCGCTGAGACGTTTGGGAGCGTAGACGCCGGCCACGGCGTTATAGGTGGCATTCCAGGTTGCGAAGTTGACCGTCCCGTTCGCTGTCACTCCCATCGTGTTTTGCCAGTTGATCGTCGCCGTCCTGGTGAGGTTTCCAAAGTTGCCGTCAACTCCGAGGCCAGCGTCATTCGAGTTCATGATCACCTGCCACAGGCCCGTCATGTTCGAGTTCTGGTAGGACGTCAACGAAAGCGTCTTGTTGGAGTTCGCCCAGTTAAAGGTAACAAGGCCGTTCCCGGCCTGCGCGACGCTTACTCCGACGAGGATTGAGAGAAGACACGCAGACGCCGTCGCCGTCAGCATTTTTCGGATGTTCACTTGAGGTCCTCCACGGTCACCGTCTGTGCGAACTCTTCGATCTGATCGAGCGAAGCCCCATTCCCGGTGACTTGAATGAGTAGGCCGTTGATGGTCGCGATAGCAGTCATGTAGAATCTCTCCTTCTCTCCAATGTCTGCGACGGTCCACTTCGCTGCTTTCGTCTCAAAGGTCGCGATCGGTGGCAACTTGAAGGTAGCTGCATCTGGCCCGGGGTCGCGCTGGACGAGGAGGTAGACGTTGCAGGCGCATCCATCCAGGAACCACGAACGGAGCAAGAGAACCTGGTCTCCTGTTGAATCGTCCAGGCTTGGATCCTGCGTTTCAAGCAGAGGCGCTTCTCGCGATCCTTGAGGGGCGGCGAATTGGACCCGGCTACGACCGCCGTCCACTTCGGCCCGTTCGAATACTGGAGTATCGGCTGGCTGAGTCGTTGTTGGCTGCGCGAAGGCCGGAACGACTTCGGATGCTGTCGTGACGGAAGGCGGTTGTGACGATGATGGACCAGTTGAGGCTGTGCCCGTGTCAGGCAGCTGACCGCAACCTGCCATCACGAGGATCATGGGGACTCCAAGGATTCTCAGACAATGCAGCATTTCCGGCCTCCTCAATCGGTCCGCTCACTCTCGGAATCGCGCAGGACATCGAGCAGCGCCGCGAACGCCTTGCCGCGATGCGACAGGGCGTGCTTGTGGTCGCTGCTCATCTCGGCGAACGTGCGCCCGTCGCCCGCCGCCGGCACGAACACGGCGTCGTAGCCGAACCCGCTGGCACCCCGCTCGCTCGCCGCGATCACGCCCTCACACACGCCGCGTGCCACCACCTCGGAGCCATCCGGCCACGCCACCATCACCACCGTCACGAACCGGGCCGTACGCCCCGACGACGCCGACAACGCCGACAACGACGTCAGCAACATGGCGCGGTTGTCGGCGTAGGTGGCGTGCTCGCCTGCGTACCGTGCGGTGAACACGCCCGGTGCCCCGTCGAGAGAATCGACGAACAGCCCGGTGTCGTCCGACACCGCAGGCAGCCCCGTGGCTGCGCACACGGCCGCTGCCTTCAAGCGGGCATTGCCCTCCAGGGTGTCTGCATCCTCGACCACATCGGCAAGGTCGGCAGGTCGGGCGATGAGTTCGACTGACCCTTCCAGAAGTGCTTCGATCTCGCGGACCTTGTCGGGGTTCGCCGACGCGCAGACGAGCCGCAGCGGCGCAGCCATGCTCACCGCCCGAGCACGCGCGGCGCCGGCGGCTCGGCGATCATCGCCTCCTGCAGGCCCATGATCGTCGACAGACCCGACTCGGCAAGCCCGAGCAGCGAGTCGAGCTCATCCCGAGTGAACGCCATCCCCTCGGCGGTGCCCTGCACCTCGACGAAACGCGACAGCTCCCCCGGCTTGCGCAGCATGACCACGTTCATGTCCACCTCGGCCGCCGAATCCTCCACGTACGGCAAGTCGAGCACCGGCACGCCGCCGATCACGCCGACACTGATCGCCGCACACAGCGAGTGCAGCGGATGCTGCGTCAGTTCGCCGTTTTGGATCAACCGCGTCAACGCGTCGTGCAACGCCAGGTAGCCGCCGCAGATGCTGGCGGTGCGGGTTCCGCCATCGGCTTGGAGCACGTCGCAGTCGACCACGATCTGGCGTTCGCCGAGCGCGCGCATGTCACACGCGGCGCGCAGCGACCGGCCGATGAGGCGTTGGATCTCGACCGTGCGACCGCTCTGCTTCCCCTTCGCAGCCTCACGATCGATGCGTTCCGGCGAGGCGCCCGGCAGCATCGAATACTCGGCGGTCACCCATCCTTTACCGGAGTTCTTCATCCACCGCGGCACGCCGTCGTCGATCGACGCGGTGCACAGCACGCGAGTGCGCCCGAACGACACGAGCACGCTGCCCGCGGCCATATCGGTGTAGTCACGCTCAAAGGTGATGGGGCGGAGTTGGTCGTCGGTACGACCGTCGGGGCGGGGCATGTGGTACTCGCTGTTCTGTGGTGGGTTGGGAGCGTCGCTCAAAACGCGACGGGTTCGGCTTCGGTCAGTTCGGGGCCGAGCAGGCGTCGCCCGAGCGCCGAAAAGTGGTGGACATCGCCTGAAGACAAGAAGCGGTGCGACACGGGCGTCGCTCGTCCGGATGCCTCTGCTTGCCGGCGGAGACCGTGCTCATCAAGCAGGTCGCGCAGAGCGAACGCGGTCTCGTCGGCCGATGACACCAGCACCACGTCTAACCCCATCACCTCGCAAATCACGCGGGCGAGATACGGGTAATGCGTACAGCCGAGCAACAACGTGTCGACCTTGGCTTCGCGCACGGGCGCAAGAAGCCGTTCGGCGAGCACCGTGACCTCATCGCCCTCGGTCACCCCGCGCTCGACGAACTCGACGAAACCCGGGCACGCCGCGCAGGTGAGCTCGACCTCGACGCTGGCGACCTGATCGGCGACAGCGCGTTGGTACGAACCCGACCCGATCGTGCCGACAGTGCCGATCACCCCAACCTGGCCGGAACGGGTGGCGGCGACAAGCGCTCGTGCGCCGGGCTCGATCACACCGATCACCGGGACGGGCAGTTCGCGTGCGAGGTCGACGGCCGATGCCGCGGTGTTGCATGCCACCACGATCACCTTGGCATCATGGTCGTCGATCAGGTAGCGGGCAATTTGACGTGCATAGCCCGCCACGCTGGCCTGCGGCTGAGGACCATAGGGATAGCGACCGGTGTCGCCGACGTACACGATGTGTTCGTCGGCAAGCACGTCGATGACGGCCCTCGCAACCGTGAGCCCACCGAAACCGCTGTCGAACATCCCGATCGGCCGCTCCATCGGGGAGCAACGCTACCGCGGGCTCAGAAGTAAATTATCTGTTCCGCTTTGAGTTCGGCTTCGTCGAGGTCGTCGGTGTACGCGCCGGTGGAAAGGTACTTCCAGCCGCCATCGCACACGATGAACACGATCGTGCCCTCGGAGATCTCGCTGGCCACCTTGGCCGCTCCGGCCAGCGCGGCGCCGCTGGAGATGCCGGCGAACACACCGCATTCGGCGACCAGGCGACGGGTCCACTCCAGCGATTCGCGGGGGCGGACAACACGCTTGCGGTCGAGCAGATCGAATCCGTACCACTGCTCGAACACGGGCGGGATGTAGCCATCTTCGAGGTTGCGTAGGCCCTCCACCCGCTCACCGAGCGGTGGCTCGATGGCGATGATCTTCACGTCGGGCTTGTTCTCTTTGAGGTACCGGCCCGTTCCCATCAGGGTGCCGCTGGTGCCGAGGCCGGCCACGAAGTGGGTCACCTCGGGGCAGTCGCGCAAGATCTCGGGGCCGGTCCCCTCGTAGTGCGCCATGGGGTTGTTGTCGTTGCCGTACTGGTACAGGAAGCACCACTCGGGATGCTCGGCGGCTAGATCCTGGGCTCGGCGTACGGCGCCGTTGCTGCCCTCTTCGCCGGGGGTGAGGATGACCTCGGCGCCGAACACATCGAGCATCTGGCGACGCTCGATCGACACGCTCTCGGGCATCAAGATCTTGATCGGATACCCCTTGAGCTGGGCGATTGCCGCCAGCGCAATGCCGGTGTTGCCGGATGATGGTTCGATGATCGTTTGGCCGGGGGTGAGCGTGCCTTGCTTTTCGGCCTGCTCGATCATGTTCTTGGCGATGCGGTCCTTGACCGAACCGAACGGGTTCTGGTTCTCGAGCTTGGCGACGATGCGCACGTTCGGGTTCGGCGACAGGTTGCTGACGTCGAGCATCGGGGTGTTGCCGATGAGATCAAGCACGCTGGTTGCTGGGATCACGATCGCTCCTTGGTCAGATACCTGGATATCGGCAGTTCGCCATCTCGCTCCAACCTGGTGGAGATGTGCGGTATTCCGACCGAAACGATAATCCAGATCGGAATAGTCGACAATCTAGCTCAGGTGAGCGCGACCTGCTCCTCGGAGATCACCCCGTCGACGATCCGGTAGCTGCGGGTCTCGGGCGCATCCCGCTTGAGGCTGACGATCACGTAGTGCCACGCGGGGTCGGGGGCCTGGGCCACGTCGGTCGGGCTCGGGTACGGTTCGCTGTGGGTATGGCTGTGGACCACGCCAATCACCTCGAATCCCGCATTCTCAGCATTGCGCTCGGCACGCAGGTGCTGCTGTGGATCGATCGTGTACAGGCGTGCCGATTCGGCCACGTTGGTGCAGCCGACGAAACGCTCGACGCGCGACCCGGAGCCAACGAGCAGGCCGCATGCTTCGAGCGGATAGCCGTCGTACATGTGGCCGATCATCTCGGCAAACGCGTGTGCAGGAAACACCAAGGCGGTGGGCAACATCGGCGAGATGGTACCGCCGCTCGACCGCAGTCCTGGGTGAGGCCGGGGTGACCGGATAACGTCTCGGACTCGTGCTCGTCGCCACGTTGCTCGCGTTGGCCGCGGCCCTGTTGCATGCCGGCTGGAACCTGTCGGTGAAGCAGAGCGGCGACCGGTTCGTATCGTTGTGGGGGCAGTTTTTCATCGCCGGCCTGATCGGGGCCAGCGCGATCGGGGTGGTGTCGATCATCGCCGCCAACAGCGATTCGGTCGACGGGTTCCCCGCATCAGGGTGGATCTGGGCGGCAAGCTCGGGGATGATCCACCTCCCGTACTGCTGGTTCTTGGCGCGCGCCTACGACCATGGGGACTTCTCGCTCGTGTACCCGATGGCGCGTGGCGGCGGTGCCCTGGTGGCAGCGGTGGGCGGAATCGTGCTGCTCGACGACAACCTCAGCGCATTCGGGATCGCATCCATCGCGATCGTCGCGGCCGGGTTGGTGATGCTGTCGGGCCTGGGCCCCGCCACTCGCGGGGACCCGGCCCGGTCGCGCGCCGACGTGCGTGCTGCGCTGATCGTGGCGCTCACCATCGGGGCGTACTCGACCGTCGACGCGCATGGCATCCGCTCGACCGACACGCCGCTGTACGCAATGGCTTCCTTCGTCGGCACGGCCACCTCGACCGGCGTCTTCGGGCTCGCCAGCGGACGCCGATCAATGATGGCCGCGGCGATGCGGTCGTCGTGGCGGCGGTTCGTGGCGATGGGGGTGGCCTCGCTCGTCACATACGCGATGGTGCAACTTGCGTTCCAGCGCGCCGCCGTTGGTTACGTCAGCGCGCTACGTGAATCGAGCGTGGTGCTCGCCGCGTTCGCCGGCAACCGGATGCTCGGTGAGACTGCCGGCCGTCGCAGGATCATCGCCTCGTGTGTGGTGCTGGCCGGCCTGATCCTGCTCGTCATCGCTCCGTGACGGCCGCCATGACCGCCGGCACGGCTCGCCGCTAGCCTCGAACGCGTCATGGCCACACAGAAATCGGGGAACAAGACCGGCCCCAAGCCCGGCGACCGGGTGATCGCCAGCAACCGCAAAGCCCGCTTCGACTACACCATCGACGACACCGTCGAGTGCGGAATCGTGCTGCAGGGCAGCGAGGTGAAAGCGATGCGCGCCGGACACATCCAGGTGGCCGACGCGTTCGCCCGGGTGCTGCGCGGCCAGGTGTGGCTCGACGGCGTACACATCCCGCCGTACCAGTTCGCCCATGGCATCGGCGCGCACGACCCCAACCGGGCCCGCAAACTGTTGCTGCACCAGCGAGAGATCGACAAGTTGGAAGCCCGCGTCAACCAGGAGCACGTGTCGCTCGTGCCGCTGTCGTTCTATTGGAAAGAGGGCCGGGTGAAGGTGGAACTCGGTATCGGGCATGGCCGCAGGCGCGCCGATAAACGCAACGTGATGGCCGAGCGCGACAGCCAGCGCGAGATCCAGCGAGCCCTCGGCCGCCAAGCCAAGGGAATGGAAGCCGAGCGCCGCCGATGAGCGCCGAGCGCGTCACCGATTCGCCCTCCGCCCCGCGCCACCTGACGGGCGACGAGCTTGAGGCGGGGCTTCATCTGGTGCGTTCGTCCCCCGCCGATCACGGCCGGCTCGAACTGATCGTGCGCAGGCCGGCGCTTGGCGAGCGCGAGGTGCTGGCCGAAGGCGAGCTGCGCCTCCCCGACGGGCTGGCGGGTGACAGCTGGAACCAGCGGGTCAGCAAACGCACCGCCGATGGGTCGCCGCACCCCGATATGCAACTGAATGTCATCAACTCGCGGGTGTCGGCCCTCGTCGCTGTCGACCCCGAACGTCGTGCACTGGCCGGCGACCAGTTGCACATCGACCTCGATATGACCGAGGCAAACCTCCCTGCAGGCACCCGTCTGACGATCGGCACAGCAATCATTGAGATCACCGCTCAGCCACACACCGGCTGCGTCAAGTTCACCGAACGCTTCGGACTCGACGCGCACCGCTGGGTCAACTCGCAGGTCGGTCGGGAGCTCAAGCTGCGCGGGTTGAATGCCCGAGTGGTCGTCGCGGGCATCGTGCGCACCGGCGACACGGTGAGCAAGATCGTGTGATCAGAGAGTTCGGGCGGTTTCGGACCGAGTGACGTCGTCGGCTGCCGACGGCAGCGTTCGCAACAACCGGTCACCCGAGTTCGAGGTGACACCCAACCAGTAACGCTCGTTGCGGTAGTGGTGGCGGCGATGGTTGGCAGCGAGGCGCGCGTAGTAGCGGCTGCGCGGCCGGTGGGCGCTGTGGATCAGCAGATGGGTCCACTCGTAGTGCCCGAGCCCGAGCGCGGTGAGGGCGACAGCGGTGAGATAGGACGGGCCGACGTTGCCGCCGATCACCCACGCGAGCGGGATCGACCAGGCCGCGGAGAACACCGCCAACGCGGCCAGGAACACCGCTGCGTCGATTCCGCGCAGCAGCAGCCATTGCAGTTCGGGCGGATCGAGGTGGTGTTCGCGGTGGCCCGTCCCGGTGCCGAGGCGGCGGCTGGTCCAGGCGTGAGGCGGGGCGTGGAGCAGATATCGATGGATCACCCACTCCACGGGCCCGGTCATCGCCACGATGGTGATGGCCATCGCGAGGTCGCCCCTTCCCCACTCCCCCAGTAGCAGACGGCCGATCGCGAGGACCACTATGACCGGAACGATCACCCGAGCCGAACCGGTGCGTACAAAGGCATTGGCGACCTCCGTGCGGGTGTGCAGTTCATTCGCCCTGGTCACCTCAGAACCACCCGCTACGGCGGAACGCCCGGTACATCAGCGCCACGATGCCGGCCATCACGGCGAGCACGATCGGGTAGCTGTAGGTCCACTGCAATTCGGGGAACGTGTCGAAGTTCATGCCGTAGATGCCGGCGACGAGCGTGGGCACCGCAGCCATCGCCACCCAGGCGCTGATCTTGCGCATGTCCTCGTTCTGCTGCACCGAGATCTGCGCCAGGCTGGCCGTGAGTGCCGCATCGAGCAGGCCCGACAGTGACTGCGTACGCACGACGGCGCGGTCGAGTTGGTCGGCCGCTTCGCTGAGATCGGCGAGCACCTCGGGTGCCAAGGATGGGCCGAGCACGCGGATCAGCCGGTTCAGCGGATCCTGCAAGCTGTCGATCGCCACCAGCAGTTGGCGGACCTCCTGCTTCAACTTGTACACGCGCCGGATCGGCTGGTCGCGCGTGTCGGAGAACACGTCGCGTTCCATCTCCACCGCATCGGCCTCGAACCCGTCGAGGGCAGGGCTGTAGTCGGCGATCACCTTCCCGACGATCGCAGTGAGCACCTCCATCGGCCCCCGCGCCATCCGCTCCGGATCACGTTCGAGCAGCGCACGCAGATCCGCCAGCGGGCTCGCCTGCCCGTGGCGGATCGACACGACCGAGCGAGGCCCGACGAGCACCGTCATCTCGCCGAGCACGATCGACTCGGCATCGTCGTCGTAGCGGGCGGTCCGCACCACCAATTGCAGCGTCGGCCCATCGAGGCTCAGAACCGGGCGGGCGTGCGGGGCGAGCAGCTCGGCCGGTGACACCCCCTCGAAACCCAGGGCGTCGCCCACCTCACCAAGCATCTCCTCGCTCGGGTTACGCAATCCGAGCCAGACGAAATCGGCATCGTTGGCCGCCGTCGATGTGGTTCCGGTCGCACCATCGAACGCGTCATCACACGCGCTCGACCAGCGTCGGAGCGACTCCGGTCGCGGGTCCGCCTCCTCGCGCTTGCCATCAACGTATGCGGCGCAGTCGACGATCATCCCTGCAGTGTGCCCGCATCGGACGGCGGGGGAAAACGCGGACTCCCGTTCACGCCGTCGGCCGGTACAGTTGACGCTTCGTCAACACGACGGGGCTGACAGGTTTCGACATCAGTTTCATTGGACGGACGTGCGACTCGAGTTGCTCAGACTCGCTAAACGGGGCAAAAAACAGAATTGCCAACGAGCAGTTCGCTCTCGCCGCCTGATCTTTAGGTGAGCGAAGAGACATCGTGACCAGAAATGGCGCACGGGGCCGATCCACCGCAGCCCGGCAAC
>JANNHO010000021.1:0-2104 GCA_031404435.1 Acidimicrobiaceae bacterium
GTGGCGGCTCTCTCCGGCTTTGAAGTAGTGGCGCACCACGCGTGGGGCCTTGGCAACGCGGCGCTGCAGCGCCCGTCCGTGATCGGACGGGCGCCGGCGAACGGGGGCATGCCGGCGAACGGGGGCATGCTGACGAACGGGGGCATGCTGGCGAACGGGGGCATGCTGACGCGGGGCGCCAGGTGTGCCCTTGCGGCGCGCCTGTCCCGGCGCGGATTGGCTCGGCGCGGATTGGCTGGACGCGCGCTGGCTGGACACACGCTGGCCGGCGGGACGGGGCGTACGGTCTGGGCGATGACGCGGATCGGGAGTGACCTTGAGTCCGGACCGGTGCGGCTCCGGGGCGAGACGGCGGCTCACGGCTTGGCGTCCGTGGCGGCCTTGACGATGCGGAACTCTTCCAACAACGTGGTGCCGTTGTCGAGCCATGCCCGGTCGAGCGACCCTGTGCTCCGCTTCACTGCCGCCAGCACATCGGCGTCGATCGTGTCGATGATGTTGTCGCGAGCCCTCACCATGCCTGTGTTCTCGGCAAGTTCCGACAGCCGCGCCGGCGAACGCAACTCGGCCCGCTGGCGGCGGAGCACGTCGTAGAACTCGCGCTGCGCGGAGATCTCGCCGTCGAGGCGGTCGAGTTCAAGCTGACGGCGGGCAAGTTGAGTTTGGAATGCGGCCGCACCGAGCATGGCCAAGCCGATCATCGAACTGACCACAACCGCCAGGCCCACCGCGCGCCGGCGCCTCGGGACCACGACGAGCACCGGTGGCGCCATGCGCACCCCGAGCGTCGAGCGGACCATCCGGCGCGGGGACTCCACGCCGTGGCGTCGGGTAGCCACCCTCGGCGGGCCGGACCGGTCGGGCTGCGTCACGACCCGTCGTGTACGGCCCCCGGGAGCCAGCGCCGCCGAGTGCGCGCGTAGAGGCAGTGCCATCGTCAGCCATCCTTTCTGTTCACGTTTGGTCGGTTCAGGTTCGGCCGGTACAGGTTCGGCGGGCTGGACGGGTTGGACGTGTCGCCTCGCCGCGTCGGTTCGATGCGTTCCACCACACGCAAGCGCGCACTGCGCGCCCGCGGGTTGCGTGCCTTTTCAGCCTCCGTCGCCGTCTTGGCGATGCGCCGGACCACGCGCACGGTTTGCACCGCATCGCACACGCATGGCAGCTCCGGCGGGCAGGCGCATCCACCGGTCTCGGCGTGGCGCAACACGCTCTTGACGATCCGGTCCTCACCCGAGTGGTACGACAACACGGCGATTCGGCCACCGACGACGGTGTGTTCGACCGCGATGCGCAAACCCTCCGGCAATATCTCGAGCTCGCGGTTGACCGCGATACGGATGGCCTGAAACGTCCGCTTGGCGGGATGCCCGCCTGTTCGCCGAGCGGCCGCAGGGATGGCCGCCACGACCACCTCGGCTAGATGCGTGGTGGTTTCGATCGGGCGCGCCGCAACGATGGCTCGAGCGATGCGCGTCGCGAAACGCTCGTCGCCGTGGCGCCGCAACGTTTGTGCGAGCAATCGCTCGTCGTAGCCGTTTACCAGATCGGCAGCGCTCCACTGCTCGCGCTGATCCATGCGCATGTCGAGGGCCGCATCGTGGCGGTAGGAGAATCCTCGCTCGGCCCGGTCGAGTTGCGGAGAGCTCACCCCGAGATCGAACAGGGCGCCCGAGAGAGAGTGGATCGAGAGTGCTTCCATGGCGCTTTCGAGGAGGTCGAACCGAAGATGAGCTGTCGCCACACGACCGCCGAAGACCTGCAACCGTGCTTGCGCTGCGGCCAGCGCGTCGCCGTCGCGATCGAGCCCAAGCACCCGCAGGTGGCTGTGGTTCTCGAGCAACAGTGCCGCGTGGCCTGCACCGCCAAGCGTCGCGTCGAGCACCCATCCCTCGGGGACCACTGCAAAGATCTCGAGGATCTCGGCCGCCATCACCGGTTGGTGTTCGAATGCGTCGCTCATCAGCGTGTCCCTAACGGCAACCACACAGCAAGGCTGTGCGGCTCGTGGTGCATCTGCAACCCGCCGGCCGACGGGTGCCGCCGGGATGTCTCCCCGGTCGACGCAATGGCAAGCGGGCGGAGTGGAGCTGTCCATCGTGCC
>JANNHO010000022.1:0-2663 GCA_031404435.1 Acidimicrobiaceae bacterium
CACTGTCGTCGTCCGACCGCGGCGGCTGTTGTTGGTGAGCGCCACGTAGACCTGTCCGTTGGGGGCAACGGTCAGCCACTCTGGCCGGTCCATCTTGGTTGCGCCAACCAGATCGGCGGCGACCCGGGCATGGACGACGATGTCATCGATCGTCATCGCCGCCAAGTTCGGATTCGATGGCGTGAGCGGAACCCACTCACCGACGCCCATCTCGTCACCGACCGCATCCCCAGCATCGAACCGACCGACGTACAGCGTGCCCTCGGCGAGCGGGCTCACACCCATCTTGCGGGCTTTCTTCCACGGCACCGAGGCGACGAACTTGTAGATGTAGTTGTTGCGCTCGTCGTCGCCCGAGTACACGACGGCGCGGCCGTCGCTCGTGGTCGCGAAGGCGGCGCTTTCGTGCTTGAACCGGCCCATTGCGGTCAGCTTCTGGGGGACGCTCTTGGGACGGTGCGGGTCGATCTCCACCATCCAGCCGAGCCGGTTCGCCTCGTTGGGGTTGAGCCGAACGTTGAACCGCGGGTCGTGTTCGTGCCAGCGGTATCCGAAGCCGGTGGCGGTGATGCCGTAGCGGTTCTGCTGCGTGGTGGGGACGTAGGTGCCGTCCCAGCCGAAGTAGCCGTTGAAGTTCTCCTCGCACGTCACGTAGGTGCCCCACGGGCTCTGGCCGCTGCCGCAGTTGTTGATCGTGCCGAGCGACACGATGCCTGCAGGATCGTCGGTGGTCTTCATCAACGCCGACCCAGCTGCAGGCCCGACGATTGCGATCGGGGTTGCACCGGTGATCCGCCGCCCATATTTGGAGGGGCGGACGACCTGCCATTGACCTTTCTTACGACGGACCTCGATCACCGATACCCCGTGGGCGGCGATGGCCTTGCGGACCTTGTCGGCGGACCAGTTGGCCATCCCGTCGGTGAACAACAGGCCTTGGTCGACGTACTCGTGGTTGATGCACAGCAACCCGCGCTCGGACTCATGCGACTCCTTGCCGGGAAGAAGAAGATGCCGTCGTGATGCATGCCCGCCTGCACGGACTGGGCCTTCCAATCCTGCGACGCATCGAACGCGAACGCCGGACCATTCGAGACCGGGTCGCCCCACGCATAGAGAACCGAGGCCGTGTAGCCCGGCGGGACGGTGACCGCGTCGAGGCTGTTCAGCGGCACCGACTCGAAACCGATCAGGACTTTGGTGTCGTGATCATCGTCGTCGTGGTCGTCATGGCCCCCGTGGCCGTTGTCGCCGTCGCGTGGGGCCGGCGAGTTCGCCGCCGCCACACGACCGGCGGACAAGCCTCCGGCGAGAAGGGCCGCAGCGGCCGTTGCCCCGCCGTACACGAGCACGTTGCGGCGGCTGAGGCGAGCCGCAACGATGTCGTTGAGTGAAGGATTGTTGGTGAGATTGGTATCGATGTCGTCATCATGGCTCATGAAAATTCCCGCTTTCATTGGTTGTGATTCGAAGAATGGTAAACCGCTTCGGAGGAGCCAGACGAACGGAACACCTGCTGTTCAACTCTCGTTGACGAACTGTTCGCGTCCCGTCGACGCGTTCTGCGCCATCACCACCACACCCCGTCCATCTGAGCGATTCATGGCCCGAATCGGGCACTCCTTCAAACTTGCGGCCGTTCGCTGGGGAGACGAGGACCATAACGTTCACGCCGACGCGAAGCGACGTGACCGGCACCCTCGCGCCCAACGCTCAGCGTTGGGTACGATGGTGTCCATGACCCGAGCACTCCAGGAGACCCTGCGACCCCACAGCATGTCGGCCACGGTCGCCCAGCGCGGCGCCATCACCAGGCGTCCGTCTGCGCTCAGCGAGGGTGGCGAGTTGACCGAGCACGTCACGACTGCGGTGCGGGTCGCGCTGATGATCGGCAACAATGCCGCAGCGCGCGCCCTGGGAGTATCCAACTCCCAGCCCAGCAGATGGGCTAGCGGAGCCGATGCACCGTCGCCAGAATCCGCGACACGGGTGGTCGCGTTCGCCAACGTTGTCGCCCAGATCCGTTTTCAGTGGTCCGAAGATCTCGTCACCGCGTGGCTGACCCATCCCCACGCTCACCTCAGGGGGCGGGTGCCGGTCGAGGTATTTCGGCTCGAGGGTGCCGCTCCCCTACTGACCGCGCTTCGAGCCGAGGCAGCCGGCGCATACGCCTGATGCTTGTCTACCGAGTGGCGCCACACGATCCGACGGCGCGCAAAGGAAGACCGAACCACCCGCTGACACCATCGGCACATCAAGGCGGCGGCCGGTGGGACAACCCTTCGAGCTACCTGCTGCTGCTGTATTTGTCCGCACATGCCGACGGCGCAGTGGCCGAGACGTTTCAGAACCTGCCTGCGTTCACGTCATCGATGTTTCGTCATCCCGGGTCCGGACTCGATCGCTGGCTGATCACCTACGACCTACCGAGCTCCGCCAGGCTGTGCGATCTCGACGACCTGCACGTCCTACGCAAGGTTGGGGTACGGCCCTCACGGATCGTCACCAAGAACACCGCGACCACCCAGCCGATTGCTCAGCAGATCTTCGATCTCAACACCTACGACGGGATTCAGTGGTGGATGCAGTGCGTCCGGTGCAACGTCGATCGCCACGGCAAGACCGGGCGCCCCCGCCAGCGCCTTCAACCTCACATAGGCACC
>JANNHO010000023.1:0-4032 GCA_031404435.1 Acidimicrobiaceae bacterium
ATCCACCGCGAAAACTGGCAGATCCGCCTCCTCACCAACGCCAACGCAGAATTCATCACCCCCGACGGCCGCACCCTCATCTCCACACCACACGGCCAACCAACCATCCGCGCCGCCTGAACCAGCACTGCACAAGCCGGTCTGGTACGAACTGCTGCTCCCGCATGCCCGGATTCGGCCAATCTCACGGACTGTCTCCGGCGGATTAGCTTTCCAGCGATGTTCGTCAAGCTTCGCCGCCGCCAGGAGATCCAGTTCTTCGGTGCCTTGTGGCGGGCAGCTCCCGGGCTGGCGGCGATGTGGTGGCTGCTGCTGGTGCTGCGCGGAGTTCTGCCTGCGGTCACCTCGGTCGGGTTCGGCTGGCTCATCGGGTCGATCGAATCTGGCAATTCGCTCACCGGTCCGCTGACCGTTGTCGGTATCGCGTTCACGGCATTCCTCGTTGTGCAGCCGCTGCACCAACTCGTCAGCTCGAACCTTGGCAGCAGCCTCGCCGCGCATCTGTACGACCGGTTGATGGTGGTGGGTGTGGACCCCGCTGGCATCGATCATCTGGAGCGACCGGAGTTGGCCAACGACCTCACCATGGCCCGCGATTTCGATCTGGGGATGATGGGTCCGCCGCTGGCTATTTCGATGGACTTCGTCGCCGGCGGGTTGGTCGAACTCGTGGTCGGCGCAGCTGCGGCCAGCTTGCTGTTCGGGTTTCACTGGTGGGTGCCAGTGGTCCTGGTCGCGGCATGGTCGTCAACGCATTGGCTGCTGCGTGAGAGTGGGGTGTGGCGCGACCGCAACACCGACGAGGTGCGCACCGCGCAACGCCACGCCGACTACTCGTATCGCCTTGCTGTCGATGCTGCGCCGGCCAAAGAGCTGCGCCTGTTCGGCCTTGCCGGTTGGGTGATCGACCGTTTCGTCACCACCCGGCGGCGGTTGTACGACCTCCAGTTCGAAGCGACACGGCTGCGGGAGAAATCGGTGGCCGTGTGCGTGCTGATCGTGCTTGCCGCGAACGGGTTGGTGTTCTGGATGATCGCCTCGGCGGCGATCGACGCAAGCATCAGCACGGGCCGCGTGGTGGTGTTCGTGCAGGCAGCAATCGGTGTGTCCGCCATCGCTTTCGGTGGTCTCAACTGGGCGCTCGACGGTGCCAGCGCGCCCGTTGCCGCGCTCGCCCGTCTCGAGGTGGCAATGGCGGCTGACCCCGGCCTGCGATCCGGCCATCTCCCGGTCGCGGCGACAGCGAGCGACATCGTCTGCCGCACTGTTTCCTTCGCCTACCCGAGCACCGAGGGCGGCACCGATGGCAGGAGGGGTCGGGCCGTGCTTGACGGGTTTGATCTGCACGTACCAGCCGGTACCTCGCTGGCCATCGTCGGCCAGAACGGGGCCGGGAAGACCACGCTCGCCAAGTTGCTGTGCCGGCTCTACGACCCCGACGGCGGTGCAATCGAGATCGACGGCGTGGCGCTGCCGGACCTCGATACCACTGCGTGGCGCAACCACGTGACTGCGGTGTTCCAGGACTTCATTCGCTTCGAGCTGCCCCTGCGGGTCAACGTCGCGCCACAGGGCGCGCCCGACGAGGTGATCCGTGCGGCGCTCGTCGACGCGGGTGCTGATCAGCTCGCCGATGTCGATCTCGACACCGTGCTGTCCAAGGGGTATCCCGGCGGCACCGATTTGTCGGGCGGGCAGTGGCAGCGGGTCGCGCTGGCGCGAGCGCTGTGTGCGGTTCGACAGGGCGCAGGTGTGGTGCTGCTGGATGAGCCGACGGCGCAACTCGACGTGCGCGGCGAGGCGGAGATCTTCGAGCGGGTCCTCGCGGCGACACGGCACTGCACCACGATCCTCATCTCGCACCGGTTCTCCACGGTGCGCCTGGCCGACCGGATCTGTGTGATGGAGCACGGTCGGGTGGTCGAGCTCGGTTCGCACGACGAGCTCATCACGCTTGGCGGGCGCTACCGGACGATGTTCGAGATGCAGGCGGCGCGGTTCACCGAGTACGACGAAGTCGGCACGGAGGTGGTCCATGAAACGCTCTGACGATCTGCCGCCGGCGCTGCCGTCGCTGTTACGCACATTTCGGTTGGGATACCGGGCCGAGCCGAAGCTGCTGTCGTTGTCGCTCGGGCTGGCGCTGTTGATGATGTTGCCGGATGTGCTGCTGGCATTGTGGTTGAAGCTGCTCGTCGACGGGGCGATCGATGGCAACCGTTCGTCGATCCGCACTGCCGCAACTGGCCTGGCGGTCTCGGTGTGCGCCACGTGGTATCTCGGCGTGCTGTCGCAACGGGTGCAGCGGCGCTTCCGCGACAAGGTTGCGATCGCTCTTGAGTCGCATGTGGCCCGGTTGCAAGCGTCGGTGCCGACGATCGAGCATCATGAGCGGCCCGAGCATCTCGACCGTCTGGCGATGTTGCGTGACCAGGTGTTCACCCTCGACCATCTGTTCATGTCGTTGTTCTCCACGCTCGGGTGGATGTTCCGGCTGGTCATCACCGCCGTGCTACTGGCATCGGTGCACCCAGCGCTGGTGCTGTTGCTGGCGTGTTCGATCCCTGCGTTCTACACGTCGACGTGGCGGCCGACGGTCGAGCGCCGGGTCGAGGAATCGGTGATCGCCAACACCCGCCTGGCCCGCCACCTGTTCGTGCTCGGCACCACGGCCCCACCGGGCAAGGAGGTGCGAGTGACCGGAACGGGTGCATGGTTGATCGACGAGCGCCGGGCCGCATGGCAGCGGTGGTACGGCCCGGTCGCCTCGGTCCGTGTCGCGACCGCGCTGTGGCACGCAGCGGCGTGGGCACTGTTCGGTGCCGGGTATGTGGCCGCCGTGGTCTTCGCATCGTCGGTGATCGACGCATCCGTCGGCCAGGTGGTGCTCGTGGTTGCCGCCGGGACGCGACTGGCCGGCTACATCGGCGCCACTGCCGGCGAACTCGGCTTCCTGCGCGGGTTCTGGCTGGATTCGTCGAGGCGCCTCACCTGGCTGGAGGATTATGCAGCCGCAGCAGATGCGGGAGCATCCGCCACCGCACCGGCAACCCTTCTCGAGGGGATCTCCTTCGAGCACGTGTCGTTCTGCTATCCCGGCAGTGACCGCCTCGTGCTCGACGACATCAACCTGACGCTGCCAGCAGGCAGGGTGGTCGCGATCGTGGGGGAGAACGGTGCCGGAAAGTCGACGTTGGTCAAGCTGCTGGCGCGCATGTATGCGCCGACGGCGGGTCGGATCACCGTTGACGGAGTGGTGCTGGCCGAGATCGCCGTCAGCGAGTGGCGCGACCGCCTCGCCGGCGCGTTCCAAGACTTCTACCGCTTTGAGTTGCAGGCCCAGCACACCGTCGGTCTCGGTGATCTCGGCCACCTCGATGACCGCCCGGCGGCGGAGGTGGCTGTCGACCGGGCCGGGGCTGGCGATGTGATCGACCGCCTGGCCCACGGCCTCGACACCCAGCTCGGCCCAACGTGGGATCAGGGTACCGAGGTGAGTTTCGGCCAGTGGCAGAAGCTGGCGTTGGCACGCGGGTTCATGCGCGACGATCCGCTGGTGCTGATCCTTGACGAGCCGACCGCTGCGCTCGACGCAGAGACCGAGCACGCTTTGTTCGAACGATTCGCAGAGGCGGCCCGATCGGAGTCGGTGTCCGGCCGGGTGACCGTGCTGGTGTCACACCGCTTCTCGACCGTGCGGATGGCCGATCTGATCGTCGTGATGGACGGGGCCAAAGTTGTCGAAGTCGGCAGCCACGAGGAACTATTGAACGCCAACGGCCAGTACGCCGAACTCTTCCGCATCCAAGCCGCCGCCTACAAACGCTGACCAGAACGGGGGTCGGCCCGAAGGTGATGTGCCGTGATGCACTATGATGGTCGGTGATGCGTACCACCGTCGACCTTGACCCGGATTTGCATCGCGAGGCAGTCGCTCGAGCACGAGTTTCCCGTATCAGCTTGAGCAAGCTGCTGAACGACGCGTTACGGCAGAGCCTGCATCCGCTCGGGCCGGTACGGCGCGATCCACTC
>JANNHO010000024.1:0-13823 GCA_031404435.1 Acidimicrobiaceae bacterium
TGATTCCCGACATACCCGGACTCGACGAGGTGGGGTACTTCACGAGTGACGACATCATGCGCGTCGACGAAGTTCCCGAGCACCTCATCGTGCTCGGCGGCGGGTTCATCGCCTGTGAACTGGCCCACGTCTTCGGCGCCCTCGGATCCAAGGTGACGATCCTGCAACGCAGCGCCACGCTGCTACGCAGCGAGGATCACGACATCTCGGTGGCGATCACCGAATCGTTCTCGAAGCGGTTCGACCTGCGCTGCGGCGTGCATGCGGTTTCCTTCGAGCGGATCGGTTCCAAGGTGATCGTCACGCTCGACGACGGCTCCGCCGTGGAAGGCAGCGATGTCCTCGTCGCCACCGGGCGCGTCCCCAACAGCGATGTGCTCGATGCCGCCGCCGGCGGACTGACGATGCATCTCGATGGCCGCATCGAGGTCGATGAAACCCAAGCGACGTCGCTACCAGGGGTGTGGGCGTTGGGCGACATCAGCTCGCCGTTCATGCTCAAACACGTCGCCAACCACGAGTGCCGGGTGGTCGCCCACAACCTGGCCAACCCCGACAACCTGCGCGCCACCGACCACCGCGCCGTGCCACACGCGGTGTTCACCAACCCGCAGATCGCCAGCGTCGGCCTGACCGAGCACACCGCCCGCGCGCTCGGCATCGACGTGATGGTGGCCACGCAACGTTACGCCGATGTGGCCTACGGTTGGGCGCTGGAGGACACCACGAGCTTCTGCAAACTCGTCGCCGACCGCCTTACCCGACGCCTCATCGGTGCCCACATCATCGGTCCGCATGCCTCCAGCTTGATCCAGCAGTTGGTCCAAGCAATCCGTTGGGACATCACCGTCGACGAACTCGCCACCGGCCAGTACTACATCCATCCTGCGCTGGGTGAAGTAATCGAGAACGCGCTGCTCAACTTCGAGCCCGCCTGAGGGCTCGACCATCGCCCAGACGGCGGGCGGCGCTGGCAATCAGGCGCGGCGGACGGTGAGCCTGCTCCACGCGCCGACGAAGATCTGGTCGCCGTCGTCGAGCACAATCGGCGTTCCGGAGCCCAACGGCACGAGCGCCGCAGTGGCGGTGACGCCCGCTTTGACGACGTGGGTGCCGTTGGTGGACGACAGGTCGACCACGCTCAGCTGATCCCCTTCGATGATCAACTGCGCGTGACGGCGCGACACGGCGGTGTCGGTGTCGAGCGCCACCTCCGGACGCAACCCGCGCGACTGGCTCGACCGGCCGATCAGCGAGGCATGTTGCGTGAGCCCGACGGTGGAGGTGGACGACGAAGGGAGCGGACGATCGGCCAACTCCCCCTTCACCGAATACCACACCGGATCGACCTCCACGACCACGATCCACGTCGGGGCGGCCGTCGCCAACGCAGGGTCAGGCGTGACCGCCAACAACACCGTCGGCTCGGGAACCTGACCGGTCACGAAGTCGTACCCGCACGACTCGCAGAACAGGTTGTCGGCAGCGTTGACCGCCGCACAGTGCGGGCAGGTGATCGGGCCAGCAGCCGGCGCGGTCGGAGAAACGGACACGGCCGACCCGCCCGGCGCGGGCCTTGACGTTGACGTTGATGCCATCGGCGCGCCGCAGGTATCGCACCACTCCGGATCGCCCGACGTGTGGCCGTTCGGGCAGGTTGCCGCGCTCATGGTTCCCGCTTGATCCGCGTGGTCTTGGTACTGCGCGTATCGAGCGCCATCTCATCGCTGCGCTCGACCTCCCGCTTCAGCCGTACCGTGCCGGCCTCCACGTCGACCACGTCGACCACCTTGTTCAGCAGGCGGGTGGTGTCTTCGTTGCCGCTCTGGTGAGCCAGCTTGGCGGCCTCGCCGAGCAGGACCGTGGCGGTGCGATCATCGCCGGCGGTCTTCGCAGCGAGGCCACGCTGAATCACGTCGGCGAGTTGCGCCTGGCCGGTGTAGTGCGCGACGGCGGGGTCGATTCGGGTGGTGAGGTTGGCGTCGCCGGTCCAGATCGCCTTCACCAGCGCCTTGGCCAGCACCTGATCGTCGACCACCAACTCCACGCGGGCGGCGAGACGCTCGTTGCCGACGGGCGCCACCGGCACGCGCACGGCGACGTGATAATCGCGGCTCTCGTCGCTCCACGCCCCGGTCGGGAACTCGACCACGAGTGGGCTCACCTGCACGGCCCGCGGGGTGACGTCGTCCACCTGCGGAGCCACCTGGCGGACGAATTGCACGGTCGAACCCTGCGGCGCCCACAGCCGTAGCCGAGCATCGGCCACGCCGCGGCTCATCGCTGTCTTCATCATCTGCTCGAAGTCGGCTTCGAGATCCTCGGCCTTGGCGACGATGTCGACCGTGCCGAGCAGAGCGGTCGAGATCGTGCGCAACTCGTCGACGACCCAGTCGCTGCCGATGCCGCGGCAGTCGCACTGGAACTTGCCGGTCGCCGCGGCGAGCGCAGCGTCGAGCGCTCCAGGTTCCTCACCTTCGATCTTGCCGTCGGTCAGCAAGATCGCGTGCCGCTGACCGGCCGGTGCCTGCTCGAACAGGGCCGTCGCGGCAGCGATCCAGGCACCGATCGCCGTCGCTCCCCCGCTGCGCACCTTGCCGGCTGCCTCTTTCGCTTCGGCCCGGGTGACCGCTGACATCTTCGCCAGGCCGGGGTGCTCGGGATACACCATCTGCGCGATCGTGTGGCCGGAGAGGACGGCGAACCAGGCACCATCGACGATCTCGTCGAGGGCAACCTTGGCCGCGCGGCGGGCCGCAGCGATCTTGCTCGACGGCATGTCCATCGAACCGGACGTGTCGATGATGATCACCTCGGACACATCGCCGCTGCGCTCGCCAGCGCTACCGGCGCCCGTGCAGGTGATCGAGACCACGGCATGCACATCGGTGGCACCATCGCTCAGGTACTCGTTCTGGAAGACCTCGGCTCGGAACTCGGCCACGTGCTCTCCTTCTCGTCGGCGCTCGGGCTCAGGGTAGTTGCGGGTCGCGGCGGGCGAGCGCCACGGTGATGTTGTCGTGCCCACCGCAACCATTGGCGAACGCCGCCAGCGACTCGGCAATCTGGGTAGGCCCGGTGGCACCATCGGCGGCGGCTTCCTCGATCAGGCGGCGCAGGTCGTCGGCGGGCGAGGCGTAGTTCCACATCCCATCGCTGACAACCAGCACCCAACCCGGCGCATCGACAGCCATCGTGCGGAACTCCGGCGTCGGGTCGATCGAGTCGGCGCCGAGCCACCGGGTGATGGTGTGAAAGGTGGGATCGGCTTCTGCCTGTTCGCGCGTGAAGCCGGCCGCGAGCATCTCGGTGCCGAGCGAGTGGTCGAGGGAGAGTTCCACGGAACCGGCCGGGTCGTCGGCGATCCAGTACGCACGCGAATCGCCACACCACGCCGCGGCAACCAGGTCGTGGTCGACGACGGCGGCCACGAACGTGCATGACGGCGGCTCCCGCGGGTCGCCCAACGAGCGGGCGACAGCGACGGCTTCGGCGTTGGCCGTTGCGCATGCTGCGCCAAGCGCTGCCTGCCACGCGGTGAGCCGTGCGGCAAACGATCCGGTCGGCCGGGCCACAGCCATCAGCTGCGCGCACGCCGCCTTCGATGCGGCAAGGCTGGCCCGGTCGCTATCGGGCGCGGTGGTGACCCCGTCGCACACCACCAGAACGGCGAAGTCGTCGCCGGCGGCGTCGAGTGCCATCGCGTCTTCGTTGCGGGCGTGCACGATCCCCTTGTCGCACACGCCGCCCACCCAAGCCGCCGGCGTTTCAGTCCAGTGCTCGCGCCGGGTGCGAGCCCGCTGGCCGCACTGGCTGCAGAACCCATCGTCGGCGATCGGTGCCCCGCACACGTGGCACACCTCGACGCGCGCCGCCGATGGTGCCAGGAGATGCGTCCGCCCACCAAGCTCCTGTGCCCCTGGCTGGGCCGCAGGTTGGGCCGTCGTGCCAGAGGCGCCGAGCGTCGGTGTCTCCACGGTGGCATCGCCGGATGAGCGCGCCGCATCCAGTGTCGATCCGCACGCTTCGCAGAACGCGTCCCCCACGTGGATCGGTGCCGCGCACGCTGGACAGAGCACATCGCTATCGGGCACGTCTCGATCCGACACGTTGCTCATCGCAGTGAGCGCACGCGCACACGGTTGGCGAGGTCGACAAGCTCCACCCGCCGCCGGCGCTCGGTCTCTGTGGACGCGGCGGCGCGGTAGGCCAGCTCGAGCCGACGCCGAATCGACGCCTCGTCGGCCGGTGTCCCACCGACCGACGCTGGCCCGGTCGAGCCGGTCGGCGGATTGGCGACGACGTGCTGGAGGGCCTTGTCGAAGATGGTCAGCTCCAGCCGCGCCCGCTCGGCGGAGTCCACAGCAGCGTCGTCGAGTTGACGGGCCGCATCATCGAGCGACCCGAGCACACGGGCCGGGTCGGGTGTGGTGGCCAGCAGCTCGGCGCGCATCCGCCGCGATTCACCGAAGGCCCGGCTGGTTGGCGGGATCGCCTCGAGCGCGCTGAGCGCATCGCTGCCACGGCCGTCGGCGATCGCAACTCGTGCCCGCCCGAACAGTGCCGCAGCCACATACGCCGCATCGGTGCGCTCACACACCAGGTAGGCGCGGTCGGCCACGTCGTGATCGCCGGCCAATTCGCACGCTCGCGCCAAGGCCAACTTCGGAGCAAGCTCGCCGGGGAGCTGCCCGTACACGGTGTTGAACGCGCTGACGGCATCGTTGGCGGCGCCGGTGTGCAGCGCGACGAGGCCCTGCAGCCACACCGCCCGCCACTCCCACGGATCTGCCTGCGACAGCTGGGCTGCGGCGGCACGTACGGCCTCAAGGTCGCCGAGCGCCAGCGAGGCATACGCTCGAGCCACGGTCACCGCCGACGTCTCCTCCGGCGGGTTGGCCAGCAACGACAGGCGCATCGCCGGATCGGTAGCCGTCACCGTGTCCAGCCAGGCTGCGGACGGATCGTTGCCATCGGGCAGCGCCTGCGGGAGATCGCCCCACTCGAGCTGTGCCGTGGCAACACGGGGCGCGGCGAACGACACCGATGGTGTGCTCCGCGTCGGCAGTCCCGATGCCGAACGTGCCGCCACCTCGCGCAACACACCGAGCATCTGTACGCCCAGTTCCTCGACCGTCGCGAACCGGTCGGCAGGCTTCGGAGCCGTCGCCCGCAACAGCAGCCGGTACAGCGAGTCGTTCTCGGCAAAAAGTTCTACGTCCTCCGCCGGGGGCAGGCTGTCGACATACGTGGACTGCGATCCGCGGAACTCGAACACCAGCACGGCCAGGGTGCGGGCAATGGTGTAGATGTCGCTGGCGACGCTGGTGCCGTCGGAGGGCACCTCAGGTGCTTGAAAACCAACGGTCCCGTAGATGGGGGTGACGTCGTCGTCAATTCGCCGTACCCCGCCGAGGTCGATCAGCTTGATGCCATCACCCACCTGGATCACGTTCGCCGGTTTGAAGTCGCAGTACAGCAGACCGAGCGCGTGCAGGTACGAAAACGCCGGCAGCGCCTCAATGATGTAGGCGAGGGCCAGCTCCAGCGGCAAGGGCGAGAACACCCCGCCGGCGGCCTGCATGCGCGACTTCAACAGCGAGTTCAGCGCCTGCCCGCCGACATACTCCATAATAATGTACGACGCCCCGTCGGGGCCCGACACGAAGTTGTAGATCTCGACGATCGTCGGATGCTCCACCTCGGCGAGGACCTGCTTCTCGGCCACAGCCGCCCGGAACGCATCGGGATCACCGGCGTTCAACAAGCCCTTGACAACCACCCACCGATCGTTCACGTTGCGGTCGCGGGCAAGGTAGATCCATCCCATCCCGCCATGGGCAAGGCAGCCGACGATCTCGTACTGGCCGCCGAGCAGCGTGCCCGCGCCGAGCTTCGGCTCAAAATCGAACGGTGTGCGGCACTTCGGGCAAAAGCCTTTGGCGCGGCCCGGCGCACCGTCGCGTGATCGTCCGACCGGGCTCTGGCACACCGAGCAGAAGCGCTTGTCCTCCGCCACGGCGGGGGGATCCATCAGCGCCTGCAACGGGTCGCGGATCGGCACGGCCGCCACGTGCGTGAGACCGGCCCCGAGGCGCGAACTGGACCGCGACGCGCCCAGGCGGCGGGTGGGGCGGCTGCCCGAGGCGCTGCGCGCCGATCCGAGCGGCACCATCCCGAGCCGGTTGGTCACGGTGCTCCGGCGCGCTGACGCGGCCGTTGCGCCCGTTGCGCCGGTCGCGCCCGTCGCACCGCTTGTGCCGGCGACCGGAGCGGTCGGGCTCGGGGCCATCCCGCACACGTCGCAGTACCCATCGGCGATGGTGCCGGAGCAACCGGGCTGGGTGCACGTGTTCATCTGTGCACCCCCTTGCCGGCGACCGCCAGGTTCACTGCGTCGACGTACACGTCGACCAACCCGGCGGCGCGGTCCACGTCGCACGGTGCCGACCACAGCATCACCTCGGCCGCTTTGAACGACCGTTCGAGATCGGCATCCTCGGCCATCGAATGCCCTCCGGCCTTGTCGCGAAAAGCGTGCAGCAGCCCGCGCAACTCATCACGCCGGACGAGCACCGCCTGGTAGCGCGCGGCAACCTCGTCGAACGCTGCGCCCAGACGGTCGAGACGGCTCACGAACGGGGCCATGATCGCCCGCGCCGCCGCCCATGGCTTGGCCGAGAGCGACTCGATCGCCTCGGGTGCACCGAGCGCGGCCACCGATGGCACCGCCAGCGCAGGCAAAGGAAGCACCTTGTCCCGGCACGTGGCGACCACGGCGCGCACCTCCACTTCTCGTTCGGCCAGCCGAGCAATGTCGTCGGGCACCTGCACCCAGCGCGTCAGCAGCGAAGCTCGCTCGATCTCCAGCGCCCGCAACTCGGCACGGGCGACGGCAAGATCACCGGCCACCGCCGCAAGCACGTCGGGTGCGTCGGGCAGAGCGGCATCGAGGCGGCTGCGCAGCTCGGCGACGCGGCCGACCTTCATCCCCAGTTCGGCCGACAGTTGCTCGACGACCACGATGTCGGCCCGAGCCGCAGCGCGGTTGGCTGCGGCAGAGGCCTGGCCGGCTTCGATCGCGCCCAGTGCGGCGTCGACCCGGTCAAGGATCGCCGAGAGCAGCGTCGCTGCCGATGACAGGTCGGCGGCGACAGCCTCGCCGTGGTCGTCGACCAGCCCGGTAGCAGCCAACCCGGCTGCCGTCTGGTCCGCCGCAGTCGGTCCGGCACCCGAACCGGTCGCGCGCATCGCCTCGACCCGATGCGAGATCGCTTTGCGGCACACGAACGCCGCGGCAAGATCGAGTTGCAGCTCGTCGGTCCCTCCAGCGACCACTCGCTGGTCCAGCTCGAACAGCCGATCGGTGGCACGCTCCAACCACCCGTCCCACTGTGCAATCACCACCGCTGCAGAATCGGTCACGGCAGCACCCTGGTGTGGTTCGCGGCCGGCGCTGCAGCAACACCGCCGGGCAGCGCGCCCGTGTCGACGAGCCATCGCTGATAGATGTCGGCCCAGCGCCCATCAGTGCGCATCTGCTCGATCACCGCGTTCGAGAACTGCACGAGATCGACGTCGTCGCGGTTGAAGCCGAGCCCGTATGGCTCGTCGGTGAATCGCTCGCCGACCACTTCGGTGTTGGGGTCCTGCGCGGCAAATCCGGCGAGCACGGTGTCGTCGCCCGAGGTGGCATCGGCCTCGCCCTGTTGCATCGCCACCAGGCAGTCGCTGATGTCGGCCTTGCCGATCACCACCAGGCCCGGGTACTTGGCCGCGTTGCTGAGTTCGTCGATATTGGTGCTGCCTTCGGGGGCACACACCGTTCCACCCTGCGCAGCCAGATCGTCGATCGTGGCAACCCCCGAGCCGGTTTTCACGAGCACCTTCTGGCCGGCATGGAAGTACTCCGACGAGAACGCGATCCTCAGCCATCTCCGACAGTTGATCGTCATCGTGTGGGCGACGATGTCGACCGCACCCGATTCAAGCGATGGCAGCCGGTCTGCGTAGGTGATCACCCGGTACTCGATCCGCTCGGTGATATCTCCCGACGGAACATCGCCGAAGATCGCCCTCGCCACCTCGCTGAGCATGTCGATGTCGAAACCCTCGATGCGATCGGTGAGCGGGTTACGCGCCCCGAACAGGAGCGTGTCGGCCGAGACACCGACGATCATGCGGCCTCGGCTGTGGATCTCCTCCATCGTTGATCCCGCCGGCATCGCCCCCGGTGCTGGAAGCTCGGCGAGCGGCGGGTAGGACCGGGTTGCATCCTCGTCATTCTCGGCGGTGGTGCACTCCGGTGGTGTCGAGGTGGTCGGCACCGAGGGCTCGACGGCCACACCAACGATCTCACCGGGGAGCGCAGCATCCCCCGAGCACGACGCAACCGAACAGGTCGCCAGCAGGACCACAATTGCGCGGCGAATCCGAATGGCGCGATGTTTCATCGGTACTCCCGCACGCGCTGGCCGTACCCGACACTCGCCAAGACGGCGACGATCAACCCCACGACAACGGTGAGCCAACCGAGGTTCCCGAGCGAGTCGCCGGCAGTCGCAAAGCCGGCCGCAGCACGATCCGACTCGAGCTGCAACGCCTCGTCCGATGCTGCCGCGAAGGCCTCGAACTCGATCCGCGCGTTCGGCAGCCCGACGGCAGCACCCAAGCTGGCGTCGACAGCAGCGTCCCAGTTGCCATCGCCATCAAGGGTGCGCACGACCTCGTGAGCGGAGCGGTACGAACCGAACCAGTCGCGCGCATCGCAGCCCACCGAGAACCTCGAGCACGCTCGGTCGACCGATTGCTCGACCGCGCTCGCCGAGCGTAGCCACTCGATTTCGTAGGCGTCGCCGTTGCCGCGGGCGATCAACGTGAGCGCCTCGTTCGAGCGGGCATCGAAGCCTGCGGCGCGCCCCTGCGCCAACAGATCGGCCGCAGCCAACGGGCCAATCACAGCGTCGTCGGCATCGGTCATCGCCGCAGCGCTGCGCGCCACGACCACCCCGAGCACCACGATCGCCAGCGCCCCGGCGATGGCCAGCGGCACGTTCACCAGGCGGCGGAAGCGTTGCGCCAACCAGACGGATCCACCGACGATTGCGGCGACGAGCACCAACGCGGTAAGCATCAGCAGCCAACTCGACCGGTGGCCGCTGGCGACGGTGTCGTTGACCCGGGCCCGAGAGTTGGTCTCCACCTCGCGCAACGCGGCTACGACATCCTCGATCACAGTCCGCGCCTGCCGCTGGTAGGCAGCCCCCACCGGGAAACCCTGACGGTTGTTGGCCCGAGCCTGCTCGGCGAGGCCAACATAGCGTGCCAGCAACGACGTGGCGCGCTGCAGCGTCGCCGCGTCGGTCCCCGCAGCTGAGGCTGCCGAGTCGATCAGCCCACCCGACGCGGCTGCGATGCTGTCGTCGTACAGGCGTCGCTGCTCGGCCAGTTCCTGCCCGCCGCGCAGGTACGCGGTCGACGCCAGCGAGTCGGCCTGCACGACCTGTACGCGCACCTCCTGCACTCGAACCAACTGTGCTGCGGCCGCGCCGGCGTCGTCGATCGCGTTGGCGCGTCGATCGAGGGCGTACCAGCCGCCGATCGAGACCGCGACCGCGCACAGCACCGTGATCGCGGTTGCGACACGAAGTTGCGTGGGCGTATCGCCCGCCAGGCGGCCAGCCGACCGGGTCAAAGCCATTGGTTCGATCATAGACATGCCTGCGAGCCACGGGCTGGTTGGCACTACGGTTTCGGCCATGCCGCCGCCGTCGTTCCTGCATCCGTATGCCAAGCCCACTCGCGAGTCGTTCATCTCCATCGTCCGTGGCGAGGGCGCCCTGGTCTGGGACTCCGACGGCAACGAACTGATCGACGGGATGGCCAGCCTGTGGTACTGCGCCGTCGGTCACGGCAGGGCCGAGATCAACGACGCGGTCCATGCGCAGATGAGCCAGATCGCCTCGTACAGCTGCTTCGACCCGTTCACCAACGAACCGGCCGAACGGCTCGCCGATCATCTGCACCAGATCGCCCCGATGCCCGACAGCCGCGTGTTCCTGTGCGGCTCCGGCTCGGAGGCGATCGACTCGGCGATGAAGCTGGCCCGCATCGCCCAGGTCCAGGCCGGGCAACCGCAGCGCAAGCTGATCATCTCCCGCGAACGCGGTTATCACGGTGTCGCCTACGGCGGCACCAGCGCGCAGGGCATCGCCCCGAACCGTGAGAACTTCGGCCCGTTCGTCGGCGACGTGATCCAGGTTGCCGCCGACGACATCGAGGCGATGGCGTCACTCATGGCTGCGCACTCCGACACCATCGCCGCAGTGATCACCGAGCCGGTGCAGGGTGCCGGGGGCATTTATCCGCCGCCGGACAACTACCTCGCCGGGCTGCGCAAGCTCTGCGATCAGCACGGCGCGTACCTCGTGTTCGACGAGGTGATCACCGGTTTCGGGCGGCTCGGTTCGTGGTTCGCCGCGCACCACTACGGCGTGCGACCCGACATCGTCACCTTCGCCAAGGCCGTCACCTCCGGCTACCAGCCCCTCGGCGGGGTGTTCCTCGGTGCCACACCGTGCGCTGCTCTGGAATCCAATCCTGATTTCTTCCTCCGCCACGGGTTCACCTACTCGGGCCATCCTGCAGCGTGTGCGGCGGGGCTGGCCAACTTGGCGATCATCGAACGTGAAGGGCTCGTCGACCGCGCCAAGCACGTCGGCATGCGCTTGCACGACGGCTTCCAAGCGCTCGCCGACGACGGGATCATCGACCACACCCGCGGCGAGGGCGCGATGCGCGCGGTCGCATTGCAGCCCGAGCACGCGGCGATGGCGGTGCGCGACCAGATGCTCGGTCTCGGGGTGATCTGCCGGGCGATCAACACCGACACGCTGACGTTCTGCCCACCGCTGGTCATCACCGACGCCCAGATCGACCGCATCGTCGACGTGGTCGCCGCCGTGGTCGCCACCGTCACCGGCGGCTGAGTAGCTCCACCCACCGCAGCACCATTGCCCGCATGCCCTCGTTGACGAGCTCGAGGAACTCGTTGTCGCGCTGTGCGTCGCCGTCGTCAAGCCACAAGCACACGCTTTCATACAGGTGACTGACCAGTGATTCGGCCGCCCAGCGCCTGATCATCCGGTCGTCCATCGCCGGTTCCAGCAAGGCGACTGCATAGTCGGTGATCGCCGCCTTGAACAGCGCGGCCAGCTCGCGGAACTCGGGTTCGTGGGCGGCATGCCGCCACAGCAGGCGGAACCCGTCGGGGTGCCGTCTGGCAACGCCCAACAACACCTCGGCGATCTCGGTCCCGGCGCGCAGCGGAGCGGCACCCACGTCGCTGGCCCCCACCTTCGCTCGATGCATGTCGTCGCGAGGCACGTCGAACGAGGCGACCAGGTCGTCGATCACCAGGTCGAGCACCGCCCGGTACAGGTCCTGCTTCGACTCGAAGATGCGGTAGACGATCAGCCGGGTGACACCGGCAGCAACCGCGACGTCGTCCATCGATGTGCCGTCGAACCCGCCGCGCATGAACACCGTCGCCGCGTGGCGGGCGATCTGGGCCCGCCGCGCGGCACGCGGCATTCGCGTCGTCGGGCTCGGTTGGCGGGCCGGATCGGGGTCGAAACTCCCGGCCGGCATCGGCGTTGACATGTGTATACACCTGTGTTTACATCGTGCAGTGAAGTTCGGCATATTCTACGAGCACCAGATGGGTCGTCCGTGGGACGACGGCAGCGAACACCAGCTCATCCAGGATGCACTCACCCAAGTTGAGCTGGCCGATTCGCTCGGCATCCAGTACGTGTGGGAGGTGGAGCACCACTTCTTGGAGGAGTACTCGCACTCGTCTGCGCCCGAGGTGTTCCTCGCCGCCTGCAGCCAGCGCACCAAGAACATGCGCCTCGGCCACGGCATCATCCTCACTGCGCCACAGTTCAACCATCCGGCGCGCACCGCCGAACGGGTGAGCATGCTCGATCTCGTCTCCAACGGGCGGGTCGAGTTCGGCAGCGGCGAGTCGTCCAGCGAGGCGGAGCTCGGCGGGTTCGGGCTGAACCCGGCAGACAAACGTGAGGCGTGGCTGGAAGGCCTCGATGTCGCGTTGCGGTGCATGGTGGAAACGCCGTTCACCGGTGTCGACGGCCGCTTCGTCACCATGCCACCGCGCAACGTCATCCCCAAACCCGTGCAGAAACCACACCCGCCACTGTGGGTCGCGTGCTCGCGACGCGAGACGATTCTGCTGGCCGCCGAGAAGGGAATGGGAGCGCTCACGTTCGCGTTCATCGATCCGGAGGAGGCGGTCAACTGGGTGAGCGAGTACGAACGGACCTTCACCGAGTCGTGCGTCCCCGTCGGCTTCGCCGTCAATCCGCAGGTCGCCTGCGTGAGCCCGATGATGGTCCATCACGATGAGGACGAGGCAATCCGCCGCGGCGCCGAGGGATCGAACTTCTTCGGCTACTCGCTCGGCCACTTCTATGTGTTCGGCGACCATCGGCCAGGCACCACCGACGTGTGGTCGGAGTACGTCGACCGGCGCGCAGCCAAGGGCTACGACCCGGCCGCCGTCGCAGCCGCGCAACAGCGCGGGATCCTCGGCGCCAAGCAAGCCGGCGGAGATACCGCCGGGTTGCGCGGCAGCGTCGGCACACCCGATCAAGTGCGCGAGTACCTGCGCCGGTTCGAACAGGCGGGCGTCGATCAGGTGATCTTCGTGCTCCAGGCCGGCCGCAACGAACACGACCACATCATGGAATCGATCGAGATCTTCGGCACCGAGATCCTGCCTGGGTTCCTCGAGCGCGACGAGGCCCAGGTTGCCGCCAAGGCCCGCCGGCTGGCGCCGGCAATCGACGCGGCAATGGCCCGCAAGGCCGCCGCGTATCAGCCAGCCGACATCGGCGACTACTCGTTCCCGGCCCTGCCCAGGCAGTGGGCGACCGCCACCGCCAACGCCGAACTCGCCGCCAGCCTCGAACAATGGGCCGACGATCGGGCCACCGGCCACCACGACCCGGCCGCCGGCATCACCGGCTGACGCACAACCCTCTGAAAACCGGTCGACGAAACCGTGTGAGACCCCTCGCGTAGGGTTGGTGGTGCCCCGATTGATCGGGGTGTATCGGGCGTGAGAGCCCCCAGAACTTGTGTGATCGTGAGCCGTGACCCGGAACCCTGTGTGGAGCCGGTTCCCGGTCCTGTGCGGTCCGTGACGGTCGAAAGGGGCTGATGGTGTGTCGGTAGCAACCGTGGTAGCCGGGCTCTGCGCGCTCGACATACACAACCTCGACCGCGACAGTACGGTCGCTGCGCTGGCACGCTCGGCAGGGGTGCGTCGCTGGCTCGATGGTATCGATGTCGCCCTCACAGCCCGGCTGGTCGAGCTGTCAGAAACCACCACACCATCGCTGTTCCCAGAACAGGCAGTCGCCGAGGCGACACGCACCGGCACCCGCAACGGAACCAAGCTGGTCGGGCGGGCCAAAACCGTGGCAGCAAGCCCGGAAATCGGGGCAGCCCTCGACACCGGTGCCATCGCTGGCGCCCATGTTGATGTGATGACCGCCGCGCTCGCCAACCTCGAACCCGCCCAACGAGCCACCCTCACAGCCGCGGGCCGGGAACTCGCCGCCCTGGCGGCAGCGTCAACGCCAGATCAGTTCGGCGCACCGTTGCTGCCAGGGTTCGCCAGATCGAAGCCGATGATGGGATCGCCCGCCTGCAACGCCAGAAACGTCACGTCCGACTGCGAACCTGGGTTGATAACCAAACCGGGATGATCCGCATGTCCGGCGAATTCGACCCCGAAA
>JANNHO010000025.1:0-2828 GCA_031404435.1 Acidimicrobiaceae bacterium
GGGCACGGGGATGCTCCTCGTCGAGCACGACACCGAACTCGTCTTCCGCGTGTCCAACGACGTCGTCGCCATCGACTTCGGGAAGGCGATCGCCTCCGGCCCACCGGCGGAGATCCGCCGCTCGGAGGCGTTGATCGCCGCCTACCTCGGCGTGCCGCTCGAGGAGGATGGCTGATGGCGATCCTCGAGCTGCAGGGGCTGCTCGCCGGCTACAAGGGTCTGACCGTTGTGCGCGGCATCGACTTGCACGTCGAGCGCGGTGAGGTGGTTGCGCTCCTCGGCGCGAACGGCGCCGGCAAGTCGACGACGCTGCTGACGATCTCCGGTCTCGCCGAGCAGCAGGGCGGTGTCATGCGCCTCGACGGTCAGGAGCTGCGCGGGATGGCGGCGGCGAGCCGGGCGCGCGCGGGACTCGCCCATGTCACCGAGGACCGTTCGCTGTTCACTCGGCTGAGCGTGCAGGAGAACCTGCGCCTCGGCGGCCACGGCGACCTCAGCCGGCTCGACGGCCTGCTCGATCTGCTGCCCGCGCTGCGGCCGCTGCTCGGCCGGCACACCGGCGGCCTGTCCGGTGGCGAGCAGCAGATGCTCGCACTTGCGAGGGCGCTGATGGCCGGCCCGAAGGTACTCCTCGTCGACGAACTCTCGCTCGGGCTCGCCCCGCTGATCGTTCGCCGCCTGCTGGAAAACATCCGCAAGCTCGCCGACTCCGGCCTCGGCGTCTTGATGGTCGAGCAGCACGTTGAGCAGGCGCTGCGCGTCGCCAACCGCGTCGTCGTACTCGCCCGAGGCCGGGTCAGCTTCGAGGGTGCGGCGCGCGACCTCATCGGTCAGCGCGACCGGCAAGCTGCGGCCTATCTCGGTGCCGCTCGGACGCCCGGAACCTCGGATAACGGATGACGACGATCACTGCAGTCACCACCCACGACCTGCGCGCGCGCACCTCGCTCACGCTCGCAGGCTCCGATGCGCAGCACCCCGACCCGGACTACTCCGCGGCGTACGTGGTGCTGCACACCGACGGTGCGCACCGGGGCCACGGGATGACGTTCACGATCGGCGCCGGCAACGACCTCTGCTGCCTCGCCATCGAGGCTCTGGCGCCGCTCGTTCGCGGGCGGCGGCTCGCCGACATCGTCGACGACATGGGTGACTTCTGGCGTAGCCTGACGAACCACTCCCAGCTGCGCTGGCTCGGGCCGGAGAAGGGCGTCATCCACCTGGCAACCGCGGCGCTCGTCAACGCGGTGTGGGACCTATGGGCGAAGACCCGTGAGGTGCCGGTGTGGCAGCTCGTCGCCGAGCTCGAGCCGGAGCAGTTCGTCGACTGCATCGATCTGCGCTACCTCGGCGACGTGCTCCCCAAGGAGCGGGCGATCGACGTGCTTCGCGGGTTGGCACCGACCAAGGCGGCACGGATCGCCGAACTGCGGCGCGACGGCTACCCGGCGTACATCACCTCTGCCGGCTGGCTCGGCTACTCCGAGCAGGAGGTGCGCGACTTGTGCCGCAGTTCCCTCGCCGACGGGTGGCGCAGCTTCAAGACCAAGGTCGGCGTCGACGTGGCCTCCGACATGCGCCGCTGCACGGTGATGCGCGAGGAACTGGGCAGCGAGGTTCAGCTGATGGCCGACGCGAACCAGGTGTGGGAGGTACCGCAGGCGATCACGTGGGTCGAGCACCTGCGCCCGTTCGACCTGCGCTGGATCGAGGAACCGACGAGCCCCGACGACGTGCTCGGCCATGCCGCGATCCGCCGGGCGATCGCTCCGATAGGGGTTGCGACGGGTGAGCACGCGGCGAACCGGGTGATCTTCAAGCAGCTCCTGCAAGCCGAGGCGATCGACTACTGCCAGGTCGATGCCTGCCGCATCGGTGGTCTCAACGAGGTGCTTTCCGTACTCCTCCTTGCTGCAGTGCACGACGTGCCCGTGTGCCCGCACGCTGGCGGCATCGGTCTGTGCGAGTACGTTCAACACATCTCAATCATCGACCACGTGTGCGTCAGCGGATCGCTCGACGACCGCACTACCGAGTACGCCAGCCACTTACACGAGCACTTCCTTAACCCTGCGCAGATCCGCGACGGCCGCTACGTGGTACCGGAAGCGCCCGGATACTCGATCGAGATGCGCCCAGAATCACTGGCATCCCTGGCATTCCCCGACGGCGCCGAGTGGCAGTCGTGACCGGCGACGGTAATCGCGAGCGCTCGCTCGTCCCCGCAATCACCCGCGCGGTAGCGATCCTTGATCTCCTCGCCAGCACGGAGTCGACGATGGGGATCAGTGCCATCGCCCGCCAGCTGGGCCTGCCGAAGTCTTCGGTGGCCAACCTGTGCTCGACGCTCGTCGACACCAAGTTGCTGCGCACGCAGGACGGCGGGCTGCGTCTCGGTCCACGGCTGGCGCAGCTGGGGGCGGCCTACCTCGGTGGTGTCGATCAGGTGCGTCTGTTCCACGAGGCCTGTGCGCGCCTCGACGTTGGCCGCAACGAGACCGTGCAACTTGCCGTGCTGTCCGACGGGATGGACGTCACCTACCTAGCGAAGCGCGACGGCCGATTCCCAGTCCGCCTCGCGTCGGCCCCCGGGCGGGCGCTGCCGGCAACGTGCACGGCGACGGGCAAGGCGATGCTCGCCAACTTGACGACCGAGGAGGTAGTTGCGCGGCTGGCACTGGCCGGCGCACTACCACAGCTCACGACGCGCTCCGTCGCCACGGAAGCGGAGCTGCTGGTTGAGCTGGAGGCGCGTCATCTGTATTTGATCGGATGCGGCACGAGTTATCACGCGGCGGCGGTGGGCTCGGTGTACATCGCGCAACTGG
>JANNHO010000026.1:0-6806 GCA_031404435.1 Acidimicrobiaceae bacterium
CTGTTCCGACTGCGGCGCATCGGTCCCCAAGTGGGCGGGGCAGTGTTCGGTCTGCTCGGCGTGGAACACGATGATCGAAGACGTCGAAAGCGACTCGGCGGCACCGCTGTCGCTGGTGCACATGCCCTCGAGGTTGAACCCCGGCGGGGTGGCGACGTTGATCGCCGACGTCGACGACTCGGTCGGGCGGCCACAGGCAACCGGCATCGGCGAACTCGACCGGGTGCTCGGCGATGGATTGGTTCCTGGCTCGGTCACCCTCATCGGCGGCGAACCGGGGATCGGCAAGAGCACGCTGCTGCTCCAGCTGCTCGCGTCGTGGCAGGGGCGAACCCTCTACGTCAGCGCCGAGGAGAGCGCAGCCCAGGTGCGGCTGCGCGCCGATCGCCTGGGGGCCGTGCAGCCCGACCTGTGGCTGCTCGCCGAGACACTCATCCCCCACATCGTTGCCTCCATCGACGAGGTGCAGCCCAGCTTGGTGGTCATCGACAGCATCCAGACCGTCGGCGATCCCGAGCTCAACTCCGCCCCCGGATCGGTGATGCAGGTACGGGGTTGTGCGGCCCGGCTCGTCCACGAGGCCAAGACCCGTGGCGTACCGGTGGTGCTCGTCGGACATGTGACCAAAGATGGCAACCTTGCGGGGCCGCGCATGCTCGAACACGTTGTCGATGTGGTCCTGAGCTTCGAGGGTGACCGCCACCACTCGTTGCGGCTCCTGCGCGCGGTGAAGAACCGGTTCGGGCCGACCGACGAGCTCGGCCTGTTCGAGATGGCCGAGGAGGGTCTCGTTGCGGTGCCCGACGCCAGCCAGTTGTTCCTGGCCGACCGACGCAAGGGCGTCCCCGGCTCGGCGGTGCTGCCCACCCTCGAGGGACAACGCCCGCTGTTGGTCGAGGTGCAGTCACTCACCAACACTGCCAGCAGTTCAGCTCCACCGCGGCGCAGCGCGCAGGGGCTCGATCCGGGACGTCTTGCGTTGCTGCTGGCGGTGCTCGAGCGACGAGCGCGGGTGTCGGTGAGCGGCGTTGAGGTGTACGCGTCCGCCGTCGGTGGTGTGCGCCTCACCGAACCCGGGGCAGACCTGGCGGTGTGCCTCGCCATCGTCAGCGCAATCACCAACCGGCCGTTGCCGCCCGATCTGGTCGTGTTCGGCGAGGTCGGCCTGGCCGGTGAAGTACGTCAGGTTTCCCATGCGCGGCGCCGGCTCAACGAAGCCGCGCGGCTGGGTTTCGCCCGAGCGATCGTGCCGGCCAACTCCCCCAACGGAATCGACGGAATCGACGGAATGAACCTGCACCGCGTCGCCACCGTCGCCGAAGCGCTCGCCGCGGCCGGGTTGCTCGGGCCGTAACCGCGCCGGCTCCCGTCGCCATGCCGTTCAGCACCCGCTGGACGAACCGTCGTCACGCGGGGCGGTAGACCGCCCGCAAGGTCGCCGGGGCATCGTCGGCGATGACCACCATGCCATCGTCGGCCAGCTTGACGAGGTGCGCAAGCACACTCCGCCCGGCCGGCTTGTGCAGTTCGGGGCGCACGGCGGCGTACAGCACCTCCACCATCGAAGCGATCGACGTCTGCCCCGAGCGAACAGCGGCGAGCACCTGGGCCTCACGTTCCACGCGGTGAGCGATGAACGCATCGACAAACGGGCCCGGTTCGGTGACGGGAGCGCCGTGCGTCGGCCACATCACGCAGTCATCGCGCCCGCGAACTTTGTGGAGCGAGGCGAAGTAGTCACGCATGTCACCATCGGGCGGGCCGATCACCGTGGTGCTCCACCCCATGATGTGATCGCCCGTGAACAACCCGCGCTCTTCGGCCAAGGCAAAACACAGGTGGTTCGAGGTGTGACCCGGTGTGTGCACCGCTGTCAGGGTGAACCCGGGTCCGCGCGCTGCGACCTCGCCATCGATCACGCGGATGTCGGGGTCGAAGTCGTAGTCGGTGCTCTCCTCGATGACCGCCGGTTCCTCAACTGCCGGGTCGCCAGCGGAGTTTTCGTCGGGAGTGGGTTCGCCGGTAACGGGATCGTCGGCGTCTGGGTCGACGAGGCGCGGGTGCGGACCGAACCCCACCGTCGGCGCACCCACTTCCGCGCTCAGCCAGCGAGCGAGCGGCGAGTGATCGGAGTGGCAGTGCGTGACCAAAACTGCCGTGACCCGCCGGCCGCCGATGGCACCGAGCAGCGCGTCACGGTGCGTGTCGAGCTTCGGACCCGGATCGATCACCACCACCTCGGTGGGTCCGCCCACCAGGTACGTCCCCGTTCCGTGGTACGTGAACTTGCTCGGGTTCGAGGCGACCACTCGTTGCACCACTGGCGACAGCTGTACGGCCTCGCCGTAGCGCGGGTCGTCGAGGGTGACGAACGGGATACCACTCACGACCACACCGACCGCACCCTGCCGACCACGCGGCCGTGCCCGCGCACCACCTCGGCGACGAGCGGCTCCACATCGGTGGTGTCTACTCCGAGGCGGGCCAAGGCGGCCACCATCACCGCAGGACGCGCCCGGTTGGCACCATCCGCGATCTTTAGCGCAACCGCGCGTCCGTCAGGGAGTGCCGCAGCGAACACCCCCTCGGCACCGTCTTTGACGATCAGGCCGGGGATGGATCGCATGAGCGTTGTCACATCTCGTCGCTCGCCGCCGACCATCTGGGTGTGGCGGCGCATCGCGTCGTACACGCTCGAACCAGCAGCACCCGCGCCACCGGTGGCGATCGCCCGGAAGCCACGGGCGAGGCCGACGAGCGACATCATGTGCGCGGGGGCTCCGCATCCATCGATGCCGATGTGAGACGGCGTCTCGCCGGTCAGCTCGGCAATGGCGGCGGTGATCCGTTGTTGCAGCGGATGTTCGGGGTCGAGATAGGACACGTCGTGGGCCCAGCCGTTGTGCACGCACGTGGCCAGCATGCCGCTGTGCTGGCCGCTGCAATTCATCTGCAGCGACGTGCGACCGCCGCCGGAGCGCAACACTTCCTCGGCCGCGGCGCGATCGAGTGGCAGATCTGCGGTGTTGCCGAGGGCGTGCTCGTCGAGCGACACGCTGGCGAGGATGCGGTTGACCGCATCGAGATGAGCGGGGGTGCCGTCATGGCTGGCACACACCACCGCCAACAGCTCCCCCGGCAGATCGAGGCCGGCGCGCACCATCGCCACTGCCTGCATCGGCTTGTTCGACGATCGCGGATAGATGCTCATCGTTGGATCGCCAGCCGCGGCCGCGATCGAACCGTCAGGAGCCAGGCACACCACCGCCCCGAAGTGAACCGATTCATCGCGACCGCTGCGGTCGGTGACGGCGACGGGAACGTATACGTTCGGCCCGTCTCCGGGTGCCCGGGCAGTCATCGTGGTGCCCGCGGATTGCTCGGCGGTGCCACGGCTGCGGGCGCGGGCGGGCGCTCCTGGCGACGCAACGGGACTCGTGTGAGGTGATTGTCGACAACTTCGAAACGCTTGCCGGCATTGGAGATGAGGGCCTGGATCATCGCTGCGGCAGGCAGAGCCAGAACCGCGCCGACCACGCCGAGCACAGCACCGCCACCGAGCGCTGCCCCGAACGCAAGCGCGGGGTGCAACTCCATCGTGCGCGCTGTGATGCGTGGTGCGAGGAGGTAGTTCTCCAGTTGCTGGTAGACCAGGATTGCGATGGCCACGATCAGCGCGTCGACCGGTGAGTCGATCAACGTGAGCAGCACCGGCAGGACGCCAGCCAGGTAGGTGCCGACAACCGGAAGGAACTGGCTGATCAACCCGACCCACAGGGCGAGCGCAAGTGGGGCCTGGGTGCCGATCGCCTGGAACACGATCCAGTGGAACAGCGCCGACAGACCGGCCAGCAGCGCCCGCGAGTACAGGTACCCACCGGTCTTGTCGATCGCCAACTCCCAGGCTGCGAGCACCTGAAGTTGGCGCGACGGGCGCAGCCGACAGCAGATCACCCGACGCAGCCGGGGGCCGTCAGCGACGAGATAGAACGTGAACAACATCACCGACAGCGTCTGAAACAGCAGCCCGACCGCGGCCAGCGACACGCTCAGTGCCCGTCCGCTCTGGCTGGTGATGAAGCGTTGGATGCGGCCGTCGGAGTCGTTGATCTCCTCGATCACGGTGGTCGGATCGATGTTGGTGTCGAAGGTGTCGTTGAGAAAATCGACCGTCGAGTTCACGTAGGTTTCGGAGTTGCGCAGCAAATCGGCCACCTGGCTGGCCACCAAGGTGCCGATCGCGGCGACAAAAATGGTGAACAACGTCACGACGCCGACGAGGATCACGGCGGTCGCGGTGCCGCGCCGCCAGCCGCGGCCGGCCAGCCGATTCACGCCCGGCTCGATCGCCAAAGACAGGAACAACGACACGAGCAGCACCACGAGCAAACTGCTCAGTCGGCTCAACGTGGTCCGCATCACGATGGTGAGTAGGAAGCCGAGCCAGAAGATGGCGACGGCTCGCCACACCCACCGCGGCATGCCCTCGGGGGTGAGCTCGTCCAACAGTCCAAGCTCGGCGGGCACGTCGTTGCCGGCCGATGCGGGGGCGCCAACAGAAGCAGGTGCGTCGGGAGCGTCGGGAGCGTCGGCCATCAGGTCCGAGCGTAGTGATGCACCGCATGCTGCAACGGTGCTACGAGGTTGCCGCGCTCACCAACCTCGATCGAGTCGAGACCCAGCCAGGTGGCCATCGCCTCGAGTTCCGCAGCCAACGCTTCGGCGACCACCCCACCATCGCTTCGCTCGGTGCCCGCCTCGGCGAAGGCGCCGGGCACCATCAGCACACGGCGCTGTCGATCGGCTTTCAGATCGACGCGGGCCACAAGCTGGTCGCCCATGAGGAACGGGAGCACGTAGTAGCCGTGCTCGCGTTTGTGTTGGGGAACGTAGATCTCGATCCGGTAACGGAACTCGAACAACCGCTCGGTCCGCTCGCGACGCCACACCAACGGATCGAACGGGCTGAGCAGTGCGGCCGCGTCCACCCGCCGGGGAGTGGCCGCGAGCGGGTGGAGGTACGCCTGACGATCCCATCCGTCGACGGTCACCGGTATCAGCCGCCCGGCTTCGACCAGTTCGCGCACCAGGTCGCGGCACGGCGGGTTGCGCTGGCGGTGGTAGTCGGTCAGATCCTCGAACGTGCCGATGCCGTGATGCTTCGCGGCGAGCACGAGCAATTCCTTTCGCGCCTCACGCTCGGGGAGCGCCGGCCGGGCGAGCACGTCGGCCGGGATCACCCGCTCGGTCAGGTCGTACATGCGAGCAAAGTCGGTGCTGCGCCGTCTGGCTGTGACCTGCCCGGTCCAGAACAGGTGCTCAAGGGCGATCTTGCCGTCGTCCCAATCCCACCACGTGCCCTTCTTGCCCACTCGCTCGGCTAGGTCGGCGGATGTGAGCGGACCGTCGAGCGCCACGCGCTGATACACCTCCTCGACGAAGCCGGGCCGGCGACCGCGCAGATCGGAAACGTGCGCCCACTTGTGCTCGCCTGTCATGTGCCAGCTGTAGAGGTGGTAGTGCGCAGTCGGTACGTGGGACGCCTCGTGCACCCAGTACTCGAACAGTTCGCCGGCCGCAGTTGCATCGGTGATCAGCGAGCGCGGGTGCGGCCCGAGCCTGGCAAACAGCGAGAGCTCCTGGCTGCGAACCAGCACGTTGACCGAGTCGATCTGGATGACGCCCATCCGCTGCACCACACGGCGCAGGTGACGGCGGTCGATACGCCCGGTGGGGCGCGGCTCGGCAAAGCCTTGCGCGGCAAGGGCGATACGACGCGCCTGCGCGTTGGTGAGCCGTTCGACCAACCGGCTCGATCAATCAGCGACGGTGATCGCCACCGAGTTGATAACGACCTTCTCGCGTGGGCGGTCGCCGCCCGCGGTTGGGACCCGCTGCATCGCATCCAGCACATCGAGACCCTTCACGATCTGACCGAAGTGGTTGTACTGCGGGGGGAGCTGCACACCGCTCTGGCCGCTGATCAGGAAGAACTGGCTGCCGTTGGTGTTTGGCCCAGCGTTGGCCATTGCCACGGAACCGATCTGGTACTTCTGCTTCACCGGCTCGTCTTCGAAGCGGTATCCGGGGCCGCCGGTACCCGTGCCGGTCGGGTCGCCGCCTTGGCACATGAACCCGTTGATGATCCGGTGGAAGATGACCCCGTCGTAGTAGTGCTGCGCGGCGAGAAACACGAAGTTGTTCACGCTCTTCGGGGCGTTGATCGCATCGAGGGCGATCACGATCGTACCGAGCGAGGTCTCCATCGTGGCCGTGTACCGCTTCGAGCTATCGATCCCGAACTCGGGAGCCTCGGAGAACTTCTGCATTGCGGGCGCAGAACCGTCAAGAACAGGAAAAGAGGTAGCCATCCCCCGAGGCTACCCGTCCGCGCCACCCAAAGATCTGGGCAGGATTCCTCTCGGATTCCGAGAGGAATCCTGCCCAGATCATGCGGATTGCCATCGGGAGAGCACGTCGGGAGCCCATCGCCGGACCACCGCTTCGATCCGCTTCGCAACCGAGGCGGGGTTGCCTGTCACCTCTCGCCACGTGACATGCACGATCACGTAGCCAGCGGCGGCAAGGGTGCCGTTGCGGATGCGGTCGAACTCGAACTGGTCGCGGTTCAAGCCATGCGATTCGTGACCGTCACACTCGATCACCACCACCGAGTCGATCACCCGAAAGTCCACCTCGTACCCCTCGACAACAGCATGAAACTCCATCGGAGGAAGCCGGAACCGCCGTGCGAGATCGGCAAAGCGTTCCTCGAGCACGCTGTCAGAGGGCAACTCACCCAGCGA
>JANNHO010000027.1:0-4258 GCA_031404435.1 Acidimicrobiaceae bacterium
TTGCGCACGAACGCCTCCCCATGTCGCCGACCGCTGTCATGCAGTCGCCGATCCATCAAAGTACCACTTTCCGCCCGTCCGCCCGCCCGCCTGACTAGGTTGCCGATGTGTCACCCGCCGTAGATGGCGGTGTCGAGGCCGCGTAGGTCGGTGACTTGGAATGCCGGTTCGGTGTCGGGGGCTGCGGGGTTGGCGGTTGGACCGCTGTAGATGACGGTGTCGAGGCCGCGTAGGTCGGTGACTTGGAATGCCGGTTCGGTGTCGGGGACCGATGGGGTGGCAGTGGTGCTGCCGGAGATGACGGTGTCGAGGCCGCGTAGATCCGGCACCTGGAATGCTGGTTCGGTGACGGTTGCACCGCTGTGGATGACGGTGTCGAGGCCGCGCAGATCCGGTACTTGGATGGCTGGTTGGGTGTCGCCACGGGTCTGGACGGCCACGACGAGGGCGGTGACGGCGAGGGCGGTGCTGACCGCTGTGGCGGCGATCACCAACCGAGAAGGGCGACGTTCGGGGCCTGCGGCTGGCTTGGGGCTCTCGACCAGGCGGTGATGGTTGAACCGACTGTGCTGATTGGGTCGGCCTGCGGATCGGGTGTCCGGTTGGGCGACGGGTCGATGGTGACGGAGCAGGGTCGTCATGATTGGTTCCTTTGGGTTTCGTCCCGGTTGTGTCCGGGCCTTCGTTGGTTTGAGCCTGAACCTGACCGGTCTCGTTCGGCCCATGAATTGGTCTCAGACCGGTCTTGTGCGGCGCTACGGTTTGGACGTGGTCGAATACTCGATGCTCGGACCTCTCGAGGTGGTTTGCCGAGGTGAGGAAGTGCCGGTCACCGGCCGCAATGAGCGCATCGTGCTTGCAGCGCTCGCTGGTTGGGCGGGCGACGTTGTCTCCAACGATCGGCTCACCGAGGCGTTGTGGGGTGATGCGCCGCCGCGTTCGAGTACCAAGATCGTCCAGAACCTGATCATGCGGTTGCGGAAGATCTTGGGGGACACTGCCATCGAGACCCGGCCGGGCGGATATTTGCTACGACTTGAGCCGGACGAATCCGATATCCGCCGTTTTGACGCCTTGGTGGTGAGCGGCCGCGCTGCGACGTTGGCGGGCGAGTGGACCGCCTCGGCCACTGCATTGGCGGAGGCAATGGGGTTGTGGCGGGGATCGCCGTTGGTTGAGCTCCGTGATTGGGAGCCAGGCCTGTGGGAGGCGGTGCGGTTGGAGGAGTTGTATCGGTGCATCGTCGAGGAGTTGGCGGAGGCCGAGTTGGCGTGTGGGCGGCATCGTGATCGACTGGCGGTGCTGTACAAGATCGTGTCCGAGGAGCCGCTGCGTGAGCGCCGCTGGGCGTTGCTGATGCTGGCCCTGTATCGGTGCGGTCAGCAGGCCGAGGCGTTGCGTGCTTTCCAGCGGGCCGCTAGCGCGCTGGGTGAACTGGGTTTGACTCCGGGTTCTGAGTTAGTGATGCTCGAGCGGGCGATCGGTGCGGGAGATCTGTCGTTGGGTCCGCCGCTCGCTCGGCTCACCTCGGCCGGCGAGAGGGGATCGAACCCTGCTCGTGATGCGCCCAGCGGGCGCGCACGTAGGACGCGAGCGGGGGCCGGTCCGAGCGTCGGCAACCTGCCTGTGCAGCTCACATCATTCGTCGGGCGCGACGCCGAACTGGTGCGCGTCGCCGACGCGCTTGCGGCATCCCGGGTTGTGACGCTCACCGGTGTGGGCGGGGTCGGCAAGACCCGCCTCGCCTTACAGGCAGCTGGCGAGGCTTCATCGCGGTTCCCCCACGGGGCGTGGCTGTGCGAGTTGGCCCCGGTACGCGACCCCGACCGGGTCGGCGAGGCGGTCGCCGCGGCGTTGGGTGTGAGCGCCCGCCCAGGTTCGACGCCGGAGGAGTCGCTCCTCGCGTTCCTGCGCGATCAGCTGCTGCTCGTGGTATTGGACAACTGCGAGCACCTGTTGCGCGCTGTGGCTCGTCTCGTCGCCATCATCGAAGCCACCTGTCCGGGGGTTCGAGTGCTGGCCACTAGCCGTGAGGCTCTCCTCATCGGCGGAGAACAGGTCCTCATCGTCCCGTCGTTGCTCCTGCCCGGAGCGGGTGCCGGTGTCGAGGCGACAGGGGATTGTGAGGCGGTGCGCCTGTTCACGGAACGGGCCAGGGCCGTCAAGGCCGACTTCGCCGTCGATGCCGCCAACCGGGTCGAGGTCGTGGCGATCTGTGCGCGTCTGGACGGGTTGGCGCTGGCGATCGAGCTCGCGGCAGCGCGGATCCATGCCATCAACCCGACCGAGTTGCTTCGCCGCCTGGACCGACGATTCCGGCTCCTTCATGGCGGTGACCGGGTGGCTGTCGAACGGCACCAGACGCTCCGAGCCACGATCGACTGGTCCTACGACTTACTCACCGAGCCTCAGCAACGGCTCCTCGCCCGCTTGGTCGTGTTCGCCGGCGGTTGCACGCTCGTGGCCGCCGAAGCAGTGTGCGCTGGGGATCCGATCGACGGCGACGACGTTATCGACTTGTTGGCGGGCCTCGTGGCCCGTTCCCTCGTCGTTGCCGACGACACGGGCCGAGACACCCGCTACCGGTTGTTGGAGACGATCCGCGAATATGCAGAGGACCGGCTGAACACCGCGGAGCGAACCGAGCTGTGCATTCGCCATACAGGATTCTTCGCCTCACTCGTCGAGGCCGTCGCCCGAGGGACGCGTGGCCCCCAGCAGATGCGCTGGCTTCAACGGGCGGAACCGGAGATCGACAACGTCAGGACCGCAATGGAATGGACGCTCGCCAACGACGACGCCGTCACCGCCGAGCGGTTCCTCTCGGCGGCAGACGACACAGCTCGCGGGTTCGCCGTGGAGTTGTTGCGTCACACCGAAGTGGTGCTTGCGCTCCCCAGCATCACGGCGATCGAGCGTTACCCATTCGCGCTGATGGCCGGCGCCTCGGCGGCGGTGGGCCGCGGGGATACCGCCCGTGCCGAAGACCTCTGCGCGCAAGCGCTCGAGGCGACGAGTGAACCCAACGACGAGCTCGAGGGCCGCGCCGCCTTGGTGCGTTTCCAAGCTGCCCTGGTGGCCGGCGACCGGCACCGGTTGATCGAGCACCTCGAGCGGGCGTTGCACCATTTCCGCCGCCTTGGGAGTCCGTATCGGCTTGTGCACGTACTCAACGTCCTCGCCGCGATACGGACCCACGGCGGTGACTGCGCCGCTGCGACAGATGCTGCCCGAGAGGCGCTCATTTTCGCTCGCCAAACCGGAAACCCCGGCCTGACGAGCGGTTCGCTTGCGGGGCTTGCCTACGTTCTTTCCGACTCCGAACCGGATCGAAGCCGTGAGTTGATCGCCGAGAGCTTGGAACTCAACCACCAGCTCGCTGCCACCGTGGTCGACGAACTCGCGCTGGTGCTGACCATCGTCGCCAGCGCGATGCTGGGCGAGCGCAACCAGGTCATGAGACTGTCGGCCCGCGCCTTCGACTGCGGACTCACGGGGATCACCCCACTCAGTTCGTGCCTCGAGTGCGCCGCCGAGGCGCTCGCCACCGAGGAACCCACCGGCGCCGCTGTTGTCCACGGATACCTCGATGCATATGCACCTCACCTCACGCAGCGCCAACCGCACCTCACGTTTCGCCAACGAGCGACCGCGGTGATCGACGGGCAGCTCGCTGCGGGGCATGTGGTCGAGTTGCACGCCCGGGGTGCGGCGATGACCCTGGACGAAGCCACGGCGCACGCGCTCGAGGCCATCGAACGCGTACTGCGAGATGCAATTCATTGAGCACGACGGAGCCTCCACCAGTAGTCACGAACGCGCGATTTGGCAGGCGCGGACGGCGGGTGTGATCCCTGGGCTATGCACCCGGCCGACCCCCGAGAGCGCACCCCGACTCCGAAAATCGTTCCCCTTACGCCGAGGCGTACACTCAGCTCAGGGTGCCGACCGCGATGCCCGCTGCCACCTGGATGCTCCACGACGCCGTCGGCTATCAGGTGGCTGAGATCCGCCACTCGTGCTCAGCCCCCCGGGCGCACCAACTCGGGGACGTCATCACTCACCAGAGGGCGACACCAGTGAGAGGCGACGTCTCCGGCAAGGGCAGCCTCTGCTACGCCGTCCTGTACGAAGGCTTCGATGCGTTCACTGGCAAGGACAAGTACCGCTGGCACGCAGCCGGCGTCTTCACGAGCAGCGGGCGGAACACTTCTCCGAACGTCACCGGTTCGTCGATGATCCAGCCATGCACCTGGCC
>JANNHO010000028.1:0-1910 GCA_031404435.1 Acidimicrobiaceae bacterium
TGGTGATCGGCGGTGTCGACGAGCACGGATTCGAACATGGATGTCATCAGAGTCCTCAGGAGATGTCGGTCGATGGAACGGTTGTAGCAATCGCAGCAGCACTGCTGCGGTCAGCAGCGTCGGCGGGCCAGTCGAAGAAACCCCTACCAGTCTTTCGACCAAGGTCACCCGCAGCGACCTTGTCGAACAGGATGCGCGGGGGCTCGTAGCGCGGGCCGAGCTCGGCGGCAAGATGTTGGGCGATGTCGAGACGCACATCGAGGCCGACGACATCGCTGAGCCGCAGCGGACCCATCGGATGCCGGTAGGCGATGACCATGGCACGGTCGATGTCAGCGGCGCTGGCCACGTCGTCCTCGAACATACGCATTGCCTCGAGCGCGATGATCAGGTCGAGACGCGAGGTGGCAAAGCCTGGCGAATCCTTGACCGCGATCGTCTGCTTGCCGATCGTCATCGCGATTTCTCGCGCCCGGTCGACCGTGGTGATTGCGGTCGCCGCGCCGAGCACCAGTTCGACCATCGGCAGCGACCACACCGGGTTAAAAAAGTGCATGCCCAAGAAAGTCGATGGATCACGCAGACCGTCGGCGAGGACGTCGATGGAGAGCGCGCTGGTGTTGGTGGCGATGATGTGTGGCCGGCGGTCGTCGATGTCGGCAAGCACCGCTTGCTTCAGCTCGAGTCGCTCCGGCACGGTTTCGACGATCAACTCGAGTCCCGAATCGAGCTCGCCGATCGAGCGCACCCGCCGAACCGCGGTGGTGAGGTGCGCGGCCTGATCGACGGAGAGCTTCCCGCGAGCGACGCCCTGGCTTGCTGCGTCGGCAATGGTGACACTCAGGCTGTGCGCACGAGCATCATCGGGCTCGACAACAGTGGTGCTCCAACCCGCGAGTGCGAACACGTAGGCGATCCCTGCGCCCATCGTTCCGCCGCCGACAACACCGACACCACCGGGCGTCCCGTCGATGAGGGCTACCACGGGGCGGATCCAGTCAGGTTTGTTCTCGATTGGACGTGTGTGGCGATCATGCGGACCATCTTTCAACACTTGCGTTGACGAACTCCAGAGATACTTCCACGGAGTTGGGGACAGTCGGTAACTACGTCGAGATCGGGGGTGGGTGTGGGGCGTCAAGGCCGAGGGCGGAACCCCCCGGTGGCGAATCGCCTGAACCGGAGTGGGGGCCCTGCTGTCCATCCGTGCGGACGAGTTGTCGGCGTTTGCGCTCGTCGCCGGCACGCTGGCGCCCCCCCGCAACAGCCACCGCAGCGACAAGTGCGACGCCGCTGAACATGAGATCGAGCCAGACGACATCGGTGACGAGTTGCAGACCTTTGACGCCGGTGGCCAAGACGAAGATGGCCAGGATGGTTCCCCACACGTTGTACCGACCCGGGCTGAACTGGGTGGAGCCGAGAAATACTGCGGCGAAGGCGGGCAGTAGCAATGACGGGCCGTAGCTGAGCGACGGGCCCGACAGGGATGCGTAGAGCACTCCGGCAATCCCGGCGTCGTGCCGGAAGCGACGAGGGACGTCCAGGTGTAGAAATCGACCCGAACGCCCGACAGCCGAGCCGCTTCCGGGCTGCTGCCGATGGCATACAGGTAGCGCCCGGCGGGTGTGTGCCCCAGCGCCCACCACAGCACCGCGGCGATGACGAGCATGTACAGGACCACGATCTGGAAGCCGAACACCGTGGTCTGCGTGAACGCATCCCACGACGACCTTCCCGGGGTACGTGGTTGCCTGTTACCGGTGACGATGATCTGTGTCGCGCCGAGCACCGACGCCATGCCGAGCGTCGCGATGAACGAACCCACCTTCAATCGCACCACGATGAAGCCGTTGATCGTTCCGATCGTTGTGCCGATCAAGATTCCGATGACGACGGCGAGCACCAAG
>JANNHO010000029.1:0-15510 GCA_031404435.1 Acidimicrobiaceae bacterium
ACCGCCGATCACGGCGAACAGTTGGGCGATCACGGCTTGCTCCAAAAGCTCGGCTACTTCGAGGAGAGCCACCACATACTCGGCCTGATCCGCCACCCCGGCCACCCCGAACAACACGGCACGGTCACCGAGCAGTTCACCGAGAACATCGACATCTTCCCAACCGTCTGCGACGCGATCGGCATGCGGGTGCCTGCGCAATGCGACGGTGCGCCGCTCACGCCGTTCCTACGTGGCGAGGCACCACCGTGGTGGCGGACCGCTGCTCATTGGGAGTTCGATTGGCGCGATCGGCACATCGACGGTTCCCCTCACGAGTGGCCGTGGGATCGCCGCCTCGAACGCCAGCATCTGGCCGTGATCCGCGACATTCGCGGCGCGTACGTGCAGTTCGGAGATGGAAGCTGGCGGTGCTTCGATCTGGCCGCCGATCCCACGTGGCGCACGGAGATCACCGACCCGGCAGTGGTGCTCGGCTATGCGCAGGCGATGCTGCTGTGGCGGTCGCACCATGCCGATCGAACGCACACCGACATGCTCGTCGCGGGCGGCGGCATCGGCCGATTCCCCGATCCGGTGATGCTTGTGCCGGTGCCGAACCCGTGAGCTGTCTGCGATAGCGCTCAGCAGTGCAGGCCGCGCAACCGGACCGACAAGCACGTGACGCATCCCTCGAGCTTTTCGAACTCGCTGATGTCGACCACGACCGGCTCGTAGCCGAGGCTCGAGTACAGCTCGGCCGAACGCGGGCAGTCGGCGGCAACCAGCAACCGGTCCCCGCCGAGCAACACGACATGCGCTCCCGATTCCTCGGGGACGGCCAAGAAACTTGGAAACAGCGACGGGTCATCGACCACAGGAGCCCAACCGACGACGGTGCCGTCGGGCAATGCGGTTACTGCCGACTTCAGGTGCAGCACCTTGGTGAGGGGTACCGCTACCACCGTCGCGCCAACGGGTTCGAGGATGGCCCGCAGCTGGCGGATGCCCTCACCGTTGGTCCGGCCGCCACGGCCCACATAGACCGTGTCGCCCACCTTCAACACGTCGCCGCCATCGAGGGTGCCGGGTGGGCGGATACGGTTGATCGAGTAGCCGAGCGACTCCACCACCCTCTCCGCGTCGAGCACTTCACCCTGGCGGGCGAGGGCCGCCGGGCGGGCGATGACCGCCACGTTGCGGTACACGACCATGGTGTCCTCGACGAACGCCGCGTCCGGGCAATCGATCGCCTCGGGCACCTCGATCGTGTCCCATCCGGAGTCGACCAACGCCTGCACGTACCCGCCCCATTGCTCGAAAGCACGCTCGACATCGACCCGTTCGCGCTCGATGTGGGTGATGATCCCCTCGTTCAGGCGCGGGCTTGGCCGCCTCACGAGGGCTTTGGTCGTTACCATGCCTGGCAGGTTATGAGATCGGAGCAGGAGTGAACGGAAACTCGAGCTATGCGCACCGCGTTGCCGGTGTGGTCAGCGTGGATGCCGTCGAGGCTCCCGAGGAAGTCACCAGCGATTGGATCGACGAGCAACTCGCCGAGACGTATCAGCGGTGGGGCCTGCGCCCCGGCTTGCTCGCCGAATTGGCCGGCATCAAAGCCAGGCGTTGGTGGCCGGAAGACATCACCTTCGATCAGGCAGCGGCGATGGCCGGCCGCAAGGCGATCGAATCGTCTGGCGTCGATCCGGCCGAGATCGGGATGATGATCTCCACGTCGGTTTCCAAGCACCACCTCGAGCCATCGGTGGCGTGCGCGGTGCACAGCCACCTCGGGCTGCCCACGTCGTGCACCAACTTCGACCTTGCCAACGCGTGCCTCGGATTCGTCAACGCGATCCATCTCGCCGCCACCGCGATCGACGCCGGCTTCATCAAATACGCGCTCATCGTCGACGGTGAGGGCAGCCGCTACACCCAGCTCGCCACCATCGACCGGCTGCAACGCGAGGGCGCGCTCGTCACCGACGTGTTCGACGAGTTCGCCTCGCTCACCCTCGGCTCCGGTGCCGCAGCGATGGTGCTCGGCAGTCTCGAGGATCACCCCGATGCGCACCGCGTCGTCGGTGGCGTGGCCCGCGCCGGGACCGAGCACCACACGCTGTGCGTCGGCGACCTCGACAAGATGACCACCGACACCAAGCGCTTGCTGGAGGCCGGCCTCGAGTTGGCCGAGGCGGCATGGGTCGACGCCCAGCAGACCCACGACTGGACCGGAGGCATGGACCGGTACATCATCCACCAGGTGAGCTCGGTGCACACCAAGCTCATCTGCGAGCGGCTGAAGATCGACCCCGAGCGGGTCCCGCTCACCTACCCGCGCCTCGGCAACGTCGGGCCCGCGGCGATCCCGATCACGCTCGCCGACATCGCGCCCGACATCGCCCCGGGCGAACGGATCCTGTGCATGGGCATCGGTTCCGGACTCAACACGAGCTTCACCGAAATCACCTGGTGAGGTTGGCCGCGTGACCGCGCCAGCGCGGCCATCGGCCGATCAGTTCCACCGCTGGGGTGTCGATGCAGGGTGGTCACGGCTGGTGGAGGTGCCGCACCGCGACGGTTGCACCCGTACGTGGCATGTGCTCGAGCGCTCGCCCGAGCACACGGTCGCCACGGTTGTGTGCGTGCACGGCAACCCCACGTGGTCGTACCTGTGGCACCGCCTGATCGCCAGGCTCGGCGACCGCTACCGAGTGATCGCCGTCGATCAACTGGGGATGGGCTATTCGCAACGAAGCGGCCCACGACGATATGTCGAACGTGTTGACGACCTCAGCGACGTGATCGACGCGCTCGACGTCACCGGGCCGATGGTGATCGTCGGCCATGACTGGGGCGGAGCAATCTCGCTCGGGTGGGCCGCTGCGACGACAACCAGCCCGGATCTGCGCGGCCCGGATCTGCGCGGGATAGTGCTGTGCAACACCGGCATCGCCGTGCCGACTGGCCGCCACGCACCTTGGCTGATCCGCCTTGCCGCTTCCGGGCCGATCACGTCGTTGGTGGGACATCGGACGCGAGCGTTCGTCGACGGCACGATCGCACTGTCGCGTCGACGGCTGACCGCTCCGATGCGCGATGCGTTGCGCGCCCCGTACCCTCGAGCGACCGATCGACGGGCGATCGCCGATTTCGTCAACGACGTGCCGTTCGACGACGACCATCCGTCAGCCGTTGCGCTCGCCACCGTGGCAGAGCAGATCCGCACGCTCAGAATCCCGACGCTGCTCACGTGGGGGGCGACCGACCCGGTGTTCGACGACAGCTTCGCGCTCGACCTCGCCGATCGCCTGCCCCACGCCGACCGGCACCGGTTCGCCCGTTCGGGACATCTGTCCCCGCTCGAATCCGACGTCGCCGGTGTGGTCGATTCCTGGTTGAGCAATCAGTTCCCTCAGCGCCCGCCGACAGCCGCTACCAGCCACAGCGACGCAGGCCCGACCGGAACCGCACCGACACCGGCGTACCGGGCCACGTGGGCGGCGCTCGTCGAACGGGCCGACGATCAGGCACCGGCGTTCGTCGACGGGGCGAGCGGTGCGCAGATCACCTTCGCCGAGTTGCACACTCGGGTCGTCCGCATTGCCGCCGGGCTCCGTGCGATCGGGGTGCGACCCGGCGACCGGGTGGCGTTGCTCACCCCACCGGGAGTCGACCTCGTCGCAGTTGTGTACGCGTGCTGGCGGGCCAGCGCGGTGACCGTGATCGCCGACCGGGGACTCGGTCTGCGTGGTCTCGGCCGGGCCGTGCGCGGTGCGCACGTGTCGTGGGTGATCGGCCCACCCCAAGCGCTTGCCGCATCACGGGTGTTGCGGTGGGCTCCGCGAACACGGGCGATCGCGGTCGGGAACCACCGCCGCTTCGGTGCGCTGGCATGCCTCGATGATCTAGCCGATTCACGGGCTGCGCTGCCCGCCGAACCCTCCCCGGACGAGCCCTCCCCTGACGACATGGCTGCTGTGCTCTACACCTCGGGGGCAACCGGTCCGGCGAAAGGTGTCCGCTACAGCCACCGCCAACTCGCTGCGCAACGCGACGCGCTCGCGGCCACCTATGCCATCACCGCCGGCGACCGCCTGGTCGCCGCATTCGCCCCATTTGCGCTGTACGGCCCAGCGCTCGGGATCACCTCGACCATCCCCGATGTCGATGTCACCAAGCCGGGCACGCTCACCGCCGCCGCGCTCACGGCGGCCTGCGTGAGCGTCGACGCAACCATCGTGTTCGCCTCCCCCGCGGCGCTCGCCAACGTCAACCGCACCGCATGCGCATCCGGTGATGCCGACGCGACGCTGGGCCGGGTACGTCTGGTGCTGTCGGCAGGTGCTCCAGTTCCGATCGCCACGTTGCGCTCCACCGGCCGGCTGTTCCCGGCCGCCGAATTGCACACGCCGTACGGGATGACCGAGTGCCTTCCGGTTGCCGACATCTCCCTGACCGATATCGAGGCAGTGCAGGGCACCGAGATCGAGGCAGTGCAGGGCGATCCTGTCGGAAGGGGGGTCTGCGTGGGGCGCGCGGTTCCGGGTGCCGACGTGCTGATTGTCGCGCTCGGCTTCGATGCGGTCCGAGTGGTTGCGCCACTGGCGCGCGGCGTGACCGGCGAGGTGCTCGTGCGTGGGCCGTGGCTGTCGGATGGTTACGACCAACTGTGGTTCACCGAGCGCGAGGCCCGCCCCATCGATGCCGATGGGCTCACCTGGCACCGCAGCGGCGACGTCGGCCACGTCGACACGCACGACCGGTTGTGGATCGAAGGTCGCTCGGTACACCTGATCCACACGTCTGCCGGTCCGATCACGCCGGTACCGGTGGAGATCGCGGTGGAGTGCCTCGACGGGGTCGACCGTGTCGCTGCGGTCGGTGTCGGCCCGATCGGTTGCCAGCAACTCGTGGTCGTCATCGAGCGCGCTGACGACAGCGATGGGCTCGCCACCGACCGCCACTCCGACAACGTTCGTCGCGTCGTCGCCCGCGCCACGGATCAGCCCGTTGCCGCTGTGCTCACGGTCACGGCGCTGCCGGTCGACATTCGCCACAACACCAAGATCGATCGCACGGCGGTCGCTGGCTGGGCGACCGCCGTGCTATCCGGGGCGAACGCGAAACGCCGATGGTGAGCGCACTGTGAACGTCGCAGCCGGGCCGTCAAGGGAACGCGTGCGGTGAGGGTGCTCGTCACGGGTGGCACCAGTCTGCTTGCCCGACGAACCGCCGAAGCGCTGCTCGCTCGCGGCGACGAGGTGCGCCTGCTGCAGCGGCACCCATCCGCGCTGGAGTGCGAACAGGTGCTCGCCGATGTGCGCGACGCCGACGCGGTGATGCGCGCCGTCGACGGGTGCGATGCGGTCCTGCACGCGGCGGCCAAGGTTGGCGTCGTCGGTGAGTGGGAGGAGTACCGCAGTGTCAACGTCGACGGAACTACGAACGTGGTCGGTGCGGCGCGCACTCATGGGGTGTCGCGATTGGTCCACGTGTCAACTCCATCGGTAGCGCACTCCGGTCGTTCACTTGTCGGCGCGGGGGCCGAGCCGGCAGTCACGGGTCGTCGGGGTGCGTGGTACGCGGAGTCGAAGGCGATGGCCGAGCGGATCGCCATCGGCGCGAGCAGCGATGCGCTCCCCGTCCTGGCAATCCGGCCGCATCTGGTGTGGGGGCCGGGCGACACACAGCTCGTCGGCCGAATCGTCGAACGCGCGCGAGCGGGGCGACTGGCGCTGGTGGGTGACGGCGCAGCGTTGATCGACACCACATACATCGACGGCGCAGCCTCGGCGCTGGTGTGCGCACTCGATGCGGCCGTACCGGGGGCCGCCTGTGTCGGACGCGCCTATGTGATCGCCAATGGCGAGCCACGCCCGATCCGCGATCTGGTGCTCGGCATCTGCCGCGCGGCCGGGCTGGACATCGAACCGCGACGGGTGCCGTTGCGGGTCGCCCTCATCGCTGGCGCATTGGTCGAGCGAGCGTGGGCACTCCGCCGGACCGACCCCGATGGTGTCACCACCAGCGAGCCGCCGCTGACTCGGTTCCTCGCCGAACAACTCGGCACCGCACACTGGTTCGACCCACGCCCCGCCCGCACCGATCTCGGATGGTCGCCGCCAATCACGACCGACGAGGGCCTGCGCCATCTCACCGACTGGTTCGCCGCTGGCTCGCCTCCCGTGTGAGCCCGACATTTCACGTACGGTCCAGCACACCAAACGTCACCGCACCCGCCCAGGCTGAGGGTTCCGGCGCAATCGCTGGCAGGCTTGCGCACGTGAACCAGCGTGACCTGCTCGTCATCGGTGGCGGACCGGCAGGCTCGGCAGCGGCGATCACCGCGGCGCGCGCCGGGTTGCGGGTGACCGTGTTCGAAAAAGGTCCGCACGGCCGCGACAAGGTCTGCGGCGACGGGCTCACCCCGCGCGCCGTGGGCGCATTGCAGGATCTCAAGATCGATCTTGCCGGAGCGCATCGCATCGACGGGTTGCGCATGATCGCCGGCAAGCAGACCCGCGAGCTCGCCTGGCCGACCACCGACCGGTTCCCCAACCACGGCGCGGTGTGGCCGCGCAATCGTTTCGACACCCACCTCATCGACGTGGCGATCGACGCTGGTGCCGAGGTTCGCTTCGACTCCGAAGCACTCCCCATCATGGCCAACGGGCGAGTCACCGGGGTCGTGGCCGGTTGCGAAACCTTCACCGCGCCGCTCACCATCCTTGCTGCGGGAGCTCAGGGCGCGGCGGCCAGGATCGTCGGCTGTGAACGCGATCCCGACGAAACCTTCGGCTTGGCAATCCGCGCCTACGCACAAACACCCCGACACGCCGAACGCCACCTCGAGGCTTGCCTGTCGTTGCGCGACGAACACGGCACACCCGTGCCCGGCTACGGATGGATGTTCCCCGCCGGGGATGGAACAGTCAACATCGGCGTCGGTGCGCTCAGCACGATGCGCGGCTTCAAGAAGCTGAACCTGAACACGCTGCTCGATCAGTATGCGGCGATCGTTCGTGAGCCGTGGGAGCTCGGCGAGTATCTCGACAAGCCACGCGCATGGCGGCTGCCGATGAGCAGCGTGCGCCGTCACGGTCCTGGATGGGTGGCGATCGGCGACGCTGCAGGCTTCATCAATCCGATGAACGGCGAAGGCATCGACTACGGCCTTGAGAGCGGCATGCTCGCGGTCGAGCAGTTCCTCGAGCACGCCGACCGTGCCCCGGCCGAGTACAACCGCCTCGTCGGCGAGCGCTTCGACAGCTTCCTGCGAACTGGGCGGAGGTTCAGCATCCTCATCGGTCATCCGTGGCTGCTACGGCCAGGGCTGCGCATCGCCGTCGGCACCCAAGCTGCCGCAGATATCACGCTTGCGGTGATGGGCAACCTCGTCGACGGAACCACGCCCGGCGCCGCCGGTCGAGTTCTCCGACTGGCCGACACCACCCTGCGCTGGGCCGATCCCCTCCTGCGCCGCACCCGCGCCACCACCTGACCGCAAAGTCGAACGCCCCGTGCGGCCCCAGCCAGACCCCCCGGCCAGACCCCCCGGCCAGACCCCCCGGCCAGACCCCCCGGCGAACTTTGTCGGTCTGAACACGCTGAACCTGTCCGGACCGACAAAGTTGGTGGATTATCGTAGGGCGACTCGTCGCCGCGGGGCTGCGGGCGGGGACTACGTTCGGGTCATGCTGCGCGGCCCCATCCCCGAATCTGGTGAGAACCGAGGTGGCTGCTGATGTACGGCACGATCCGCCACGAGATTCGCATCAAACGCCCGGCCGCCGATGTGTGGGCGCTGGCCGGGGACGCGACCCGGTTGCACCACTGGTTTCCTGGCATCGTCGATTGCACCGTCAACGGAACCACGCGGGTGATCACCACGGGTGCCGGCTTGCCGATGCCGGAGGAGATTCTTGTGTGCGACAACACTCAGCGCCGCTTCCAGTATCGGCTGAACACCCCCATGATCACGCACCACCGTGGCACCATCGACGTGATCGACCTCGCGGATGACACCTGCCTCGTAGTGTACTCAACCGAATGCGACCCGCGCTCCATGGCCTTGGTGATCGGCGGCGGCACGGCTGACGCGCTGACCGAACTACAACGCCAGATGGAACTCCCCAACGACACCGGAGACGGAGGCGATCACTGATGGGTCGCAGGATCTTGTTCATCACCACCGACCAGCAGCGTTACGACACCCTTGGCTGCAACGGTGGCACGTTGGCGCGCACGCCGGTGGTCGACGCTCTGGCCGCCGACGGCATCCGTTACGAGCGCGCCCATCCGCAGTCGGTGGTGTGCATGCCATCGCGTTCGACGATGATCACCGGCCAGCATCCGAGCACGCACGGCGTGTGGATGAACGGTGTGCCCCTACCCGAGTCGGCGCCCTCGGTGGCAGAGGTGCTGCGCGACTCCGGCTATCGCACGGCAATCATCGGCAAGCCGCACTTTGAACCGTTCCTCGACCCCTTCGGCCGCTTCGCCGAGAACAGCTTCGCGCGTAACGGTACGTTCGGCCCGCACCGCGGGTTCGAGCACTTCGAGTCGGCGACGCACGGGGCGATGGGGCCGCTGCACTACGCCCGTTGGCTCGCCGCGACGCATCCGGAAGCGGTCGGCATGTTCTATCCAGTGCTCGACCACGCGCTCGAGGTCAACGCCATGGGCGGCGGCGATACGGGCGCCCCGCAAGCGCATGTCAACACGATTCCCCGCGAGTGGTACCACACCGACTGGGTTGCCGACCGCACGATCTCGTGGCTCGATTCGCTGCCGGTCGACGACGACTGGTTCTGCTGGATGAGTTTCCCCGATCCGCATCACCCATGGGATCCGCCAGCGGGTGAGGTTGGTCGGATCAACTGGCGCGACGTGGATCTCCCGGCCGGGTACATCGAGGATCGGGCCGAGCGCGAACGGGTTCTAGACGCCAAGCCACGCCACTACCGGGCCTGGTACGACGGGCGCTTGGTGAGCAACTACGAGGCCCCGCTCAACTGGGTGCCGGCCACGCTGACACCCGATCAGATTCGCGAGATCAACGCGCTCAACGCAGTGGAGTGCGAGCTCATCGACGAAGCGATCGGCCGGGTGCTGGCAGCGATCGCGACTCGTGGTTGGACCGATGATGTCGACGTTGTGTTCACCACCGATCACGGCGAACTGCAGGGCGACTTCGGGTTGATGTTCAAAGGTCCGTACCACGTGGACGGGCTGATGCGGCTGCCATTCATCTGGCGGCCGGCTCCGTCGAGCACCACGCCTGCTGCGGTGGTGACCAAGCCTGTCGGCCATGTGGATCTGGCACCGACGTTCTGCGCGATCGCCGGCGTCGAGGTGCCGTCATGGATGGAGGGCAAGCCGCTGCCGGTGAACGACACTGATGCCGACGCCCGCGGGTTCGAGCGCGTCCTCACCGAATGGGACAGCGAGCTGTTCGGGGTTGGCGTGCACCTGCGTACGAGCACGCGCGACGGCTGGGTGTGCACCACGTACCTGCCCGGCTTCGCCCACGACGGCAGCGAGGGCGAGCTGTACAACATGTCCGACGATCCGCTGCAACGGGTCAACCGGTGGGACGACCCGTCGCTGGCCGCAGTCCGCAGCGACCTGCTTGCCGACCTCTGGGATCACCAGCCGACGATGGTGTCGCCGTTACCGATCGTGCACGCCCCGGTGTAACCCTCAGCCGCAGTCCGAGCTCAGGCTCGCGCTTGGGCTGCCGGCCAGTGAACGCCGAGAGTCGGGAGTCGACCACAACCCATCCGTGGCCGACATCGCCGTCGCAGCCGAGGCCGCCAGTGTCACGCCGGGCCGTCGGCGGTGGTGAACCAACCGGCGACGTCGGCGAGGAGGTGACCGCCGGTCTGGGTGAACATCGAGAACTGACCGGCGGCATCGAGCGTGGCGTAGGCGGCGTTGGGGATCGTCTGACCGGCGCGCTCGGCATTGATGTTCGAGCTGGCCCCGGGCGTCGCCCCGCCGGTCGGGAAGACCTGCACGAAGCCTGCCGCAGTCGATTCCGTGACCGTCGCGTTGAGCGCCACCGCGGCTGCGCCGTTGGGAATGCCGAACCGGCTTGCGGTCCGTACCGTCACGATGCCGCCTGCCGACAGCGGGCCGAGGACAGGGGTGTTGCTTGCGTCGCGGGTGTCGACGAGTCGGCTCGGGGTGATCGGGACGAACAGCCCGGTGGTCGACGACGCGCTCGACGTTCCGGTGAGCACCCCGGCGATGTCAACGATCACATGGCCACCGCTTTGGGTGAAGATGGTGATCGTGCCGTCGGCCGCAACCGGGACGATCACCTGATTCGAGATGGTCTGGCCGACGCTGTTGACGTTGAGGTTCGACGACGAACCGAGCACCGCCCCACCGGTCGGCAGCACCTGCCAGAAACCAGCCGCAGTCGCGTCGGTGACGGTCACGTTGGCCACCACCGCTGACACCTGCCCTGGCGCGACGACCGCCCCCGGGAGGTTCGTTCCGGTGGCGATCGGGATGCGCAGCGTTCCGCCGGCGGTCAGCTTGAACAGGTCAGCCGGGCTACCGGCCGACTTGGGGCCGGGAAGCGAGTTGCAGGGGATGCCGTCCCCATCACCATCGAGGTTCGCCGGATCGGCGTAGCGCCGGTACGTCCAAAAGAACCGCCATGCCTCATCCCAGGTGGCGAAGTCGGAGCAGTTGCGCGTGTCACCAGGATTGGCAACCGGCACGAGCACGGGGTCGCGGGTGTCGACGACGCGCCGCGGCGACGGTGCCGGCAAAGGCGTGTACCGGCCGGCGGTGGCGGTCACGGCAGGCGTGAAGTAGCCGAACATGTCGGCCAGCACATGGCCGCCGGTCTGCATGAAGATCGACACCCTGCCGCCCGTGCCGACCGGAACAGTGACCTGGTTGGCGATGGTCTGGCCCATCTGCTCGACGTTCAGGTTCGACGACGAACCGATCGTGCCGAGCCCGGTCGGAAACACCTGCACGAAGCCGGCACCGAGCGATTCGGTGACGGTGACGTTCAACACGACCGCAGTCACGCCGACGCTCGGCACACCCATGCGGCCGGTCACCTGCACCTCGATCACCCCGCCTGCGCTCACCACCCCGTTGACACCATCGTCGGCCGGGCTCGTACCGGGTCGGGAGTCAAGGATCCGCTGCGGGGCGACGGGTTCGAATCGTGACCCGTGCGACGACGCATCCACCGCTCCCTCGCCGGCGGACAGCGAGATGACCGAGGCCACCAACGCGGCGGCGAGCAAGGATCCAACGGTTCGTCTCATCCGGCCAACTTAGCCACGTGCCATCGCCGCCTGTTCAGAAGCCGTAGAGGCCGCGAAGATGCGGCGGGCCGAGCGACATCGCGATGAGATCAGGGCTCGGGCACGGGTCACCGACGGGCTCACCGGGCAGCCAGGGTTGCGGGCACGGACGGTGGGTTGCGTGCGCCACCCACCGGGAGATGTAGTCGGCGGTTGCCCAAGCACCCGCGCCTTGGAGGTGGACCCGGTCGGCCGCATACCAGCCGGCCGATGCAGCGGCGTAGGTGCGCCAATCGGCGACCTCCAGCTCGGGGTAGTCACCACTCGCGACGAGCCGCCCCAGCGTGGCGTTGTTCACCTCGTACCTTCGCAACTGGCTCCCGGTGCCTTCGCTGTAGGTGAGCCACAGCACCAGCTTCACACCCCGGGCGCGGGCGGTCAATACCACGTCCACCGCCGCGGCCTCGAATGCGGTACTGCCCTCGTTGTATCCGGCTTTCATCACGACGACGTCGACCGGTCCTGGCGTGGCTGCGATCGCCTGCACTGCGGTGTTGGGAACTTTGCCGGTGTACGCGCTCCGGCACGAGGGCCCTACCAGCCGCCGACACGGTGCGGCGTCAAGTACCGGCTCGAAGCCCTGCAGGGCGCGTTGCGATGCGGTCACCACGTCGAGTGCAGCGAGGGTGGAATCCCCGATCAGCAGAGTTCGTAAGGTCGGCGGAGCATTCGCCGATGGCGGTTGGGGGGCGGCGACGCCTGCGCCAGTGAACCAGCCGGTGAGGTCGATGATGAGGTCGGTACCTTCGTTGGCGAACCAGGCCAGCCCGCGGGTCGACACGGTGGTGATGGCCAGGTTGGCGATGGTGGTGTTGCGCGCCCCGGCGTTGACCGACGACGTGACGGGCCGCGCGGTGCCGGCCGGAAACGCCGCGACGAAACCTGGCGCATCGACCTGGTCGAGGGTGACGTTCGTGACGAGCGCCGCCGCGTCGCTGATCGGCGAAACGAGTTCGCGTGTTCCGCCTCGCCACAGCCGGGGTGCGGCGATGCGGGTGTCGAGCAATCGAGTGGGGTTGGCGGCGACGAACATGCCCTCGCCGGACTCCGCGGCCGAGGGTCCCGTGAACCACCCGACGAGATCGACGATGAGGTGCCCTCCCGACGACGACTCGATCGTCACCCCAGCCGGTGACGCCGGCACGATGATCGAAGCGGCACGCGGCGCGGCGCTGCCGTCAGGGTTGAGGAACGAACTGGTTGATGCCGGCGTTCCGGCGGCTCGCCCGGTGAGAAACCCTGGAAGCGCCGCACCGACGCTGGTGACGTTGAGCACCATCGCCAGCGAGTCGGCGGCGACACCAGCTGGGAGCGCGACGTCAACAGCGCCACCGTTGGCGAGCACGCCGCCGGTTTCGCGCGTGTCGAGCAGCCGGCGAGGCGCGGTGGCCACGAAGCGGCCGGCGCGGGAGGTGACCGCTGGGACGAATCCGGCCGTCACGTCGATGATCAGATCCACCTGCGCCGGTGCGAACACGTCGATCGCTCCGGCACCGGGAGTGCCAGCAGCGCCGACAGGGACGATGGTCGAGTTGGCAGCGGTGCGGCCAGCGCCAACGTTGACCGTGGACGTATCCGGCCGCAGCGTCCCGCTCGGCCACACCGTGACGAAGGTGCTCGTGCTCGCCTCCGTCGCCGTGACGGTGATCGCCGCGGCCGCGATGCCGGCGGGAACGTCGGCCCTGCCGGCAACGATGACCCGGATCGTGGTGTCGTCAAGGCGGACGCATCCGCACTCGGCGAGCCGAGTGTCGGCCACCCGCAACGGGCCCACCGGCACCAGCCGCGACGGTGGGCTCAGCGCGACGGGCGCAGCCACCACTCGTCCGGCCGGGCCGATTGCCGGCACTGCGGTGAACGCACCGGCGATGAGGACCGCCAGCACGGTGCCGAACCGGCGGACCAGGTTCATCTCGGGCGAAAGCTCGGTGCCTCGTCGCTCACGGGGTCGCCGTCGGGGTCGCCGTCGGAGTCGCCGCCGCGCGTGCGCAGCAACGACATCGGGCTTCTGCCGCCGTCGATGTAGCCGAGCGCGTACGCACCGACTTCGTAGCCGAGCAGCCGTTGGATCTGCTCGGGGAACTGCTTGACCTCGTCGATGCTGTACGACAGGTACTGGTTCTCCTCCTGGCGCAGCCAGCCGAGCACGTAGTCGACGTTGACCCCGACGCGGGTCTGGCTGCTGTGATTGGCACCGCCGCCATGCACGGTGGAACCGAGGTACATGACCAGCGAACCGCGAGGCATCACCGCCGCGGCCGTGTCATCGATCGTGTACGTCTGCTCGTCGGGGGTGCGGTGGCTGTCGGGGACCACGCGGGTCGCCCCGTTGATCTCGTCGAAGTCGCAGAGCGCCCAGATCGTGCTGACCTCGACGTCGACGTCGCGAGTGAACGGGAACATGTCGAAGCACCACTGGTCGCGGTGCAGCATCTGCCCGGGCGAATCCGGCCCGATCGCGATCGACTGGGTGAGGTGCAATTGGAACGTGGTCTTCTTCGGCCACAGCGTGGCGTTGACTACGTCGAGCACCAGCGGGTGGGCCACCATCGCCGCGCTCGACGGGCAGCGGGTGAGCAGCGCTCCGGTGCGGCGGGTGTTGCGCCCCGTGAACGAATCGGCACCGGTCGGCGTCTGCTCGAGCCACGGTTGCAACTCGCGCTCGACGCGGTCGCACAGGTCGGCTTCGGCGAGGCGCTCGATGATCACCACACCGTGAGCAAGAAGTGCCGCGCTCACCTCGGCCGCGGTGCCGTCAGCCCCGAATCGAACGATCTGAGTGGTGAGCGGGTTGGTCGTCGTCACACCCCGCAGGATAGATGACGCCCACCAATCAGCCGACCCGGCCATCCCCCAGCCAGCGAACTTTGTCGGTCTCGACAGGCTGAGCATGTTCGGACCGACAAAGTTGCGATGCGATGCGGTGCGATGCGATGCGGTGCGGTGCGGTGGGAGCGCGGTGCGGTCAGCGTTGACGGAAGCGGTCGAGCTGACGGCGTTCGCGTTTGGTGGGACGGCCGCTGGCGCGGTCGCGAGCAAACAACGGCGCCACGTGATCGCGAAGCACCGGCGGCGGGCTGTGGTCGATGAGGCACTCGGCCGCTACCGGTGCACCGACCCGCTTGTCGATCAGCCGTACCACCTCGAGGATCCGCTCCACCGATCCGTCGCCGGTACGGGTCGTCGCCGTCACCCGGTCACCGACGCTCACCGCAGTAGCCGGCTTGGCGGGACGGCCGTTGACGCGCACGTGGCCGCCCTGGCATGCGGTGGTCGCGGCCGAGCGCGTGGAGTAGATCCGCACCGACCACAGCCACTTGTCCACGCGTGTCGACTCCACCTAAACCGCAGCGACTACTGGTCGCTCGAACCCTTCCACAGGTTGATCCCGGCCTCGGTGGCGTATCGGTCGACCGTGGCGAGCTCGTCGGCGGTGAGCGACGTGTTCGCCAGTGCGGCCACGTTGTCGTCGAGCTGCTTCACGCTGCTGGCACCGATCACCAGCGACGTCATCCGCTGATCACGCAACGCCCAGACCAACGCGAGCTGAGCAAGCGTCTGGCCGCGGGCGGCGGCGATCTCGCTCAAGGCGCGTACTTGGGCCAGTCGTTCCTCGGTGATCGAATCCGCGGCCAGCGCACCACCGGTGGCGGCGCGGGAATCATCGGGAATGCCATGCAGGTATCGGTCGGTGAGCAGGCCCTGCGCCAGCGGGGAGAATGCAATGCAGCCGGCGCCGACCTCCTCGAGCGTGTCCAGCAACCCGTCTTCTTCGGTCCAGCGGTTGAGCATCGAGTACGACGGCTGGTGGATGAGCAGCGGAACCTTGTGCTCGGCCAGCAACCGCGCCGCCTCGCGAGAGCGCTCCGACGAGTACGACGAGATGCCCACGTACAGCGCCTTGCCCTGGTGCACCGCCGTGGCCAGTGCGCCCATCGTCTCCTCCAGCGGCGTGTCCGGATCGACCCGGTGCGAATAGAAGATGTCGACGTAGTCAAGCCCCATCCGGGTGAGTGATTGGTCGAGCGAGGCGAGCAGGTACTTGCGTGACCCGAGATCGCCGTAGGGGCCGGGCCACATGTCGTAGCCAGCCTTGGTGGAGATGACCAGTTCGTTACGGTGGGCTGCGAAATCGGTGGCGAGGATGCGGCCGAAGTTCGCCTCGGCAGCTCCGTACGGTGGTCCGTAGTTG